>JAITHM010000121.1 GCA_031279965.1 Spirochaetaceae bacterium | reverse complement strand
TTATCCATAAAATTTAATGCAAGGCTGCCTGTGAATAATTCCCATTTTGCTTTCAACCGGGGATAATTATCAACAATATAACCAGTTTTTTTAGCGGCATCTTTATACCAATTATTCATTAAATCAATAGAAAATAATTTTGCTTCTGGGAATTCTTTTATTGAATTAAGCATTATAACAGAAGAACCTCCGGCGCTCACCCCCAGTTCAAGGAGTTTTTTGGGTTTGTTCCTTAAAATCAAAGCATTTAAAAAAGAGCTTTCATCGCGGGACATTTCAGATACTTTGGTATAGGAATCATCCAATTGTTCCAAAATGCTGTTTTCATCTGCTGTTGGAACAATAAAATCAACATTGGCAATTTTATTCATGCAATCCTCCTTGTTATGGGCGTCTGCTACTTGAAATAAGTTTATCATGTGTTAATTCTTTAATCAAGTCTACAAATACAGACGTTATGGCGGCCAGAAACAAACATCACCTGGAATTTTTTAGGATTTTGCAGCAACCAGGACGCTGGATATGGTTTTCAATTTCTGTTTATGAGCAAGCTTTTTTGTCTATCTGTTCCTGTGAAGCCCTGCTTCTGAGGCTGTTACATAAAAAATTAGTTAAATCGGCAGGCTATTCAACCGAATTCTTAAATAGTGAATGCAGATAAAATGAACAATGTTTTACGCTTGATGGGAAATTCTTACGAACGGAACGCTTTATGAAAATAGGTGTTGACACTTTTGCCTGCAATGTAGGCGTATCGGGTGTAGGCGTGTATCTTACTCAAATCCTTAAACGAATACCGCCGTCGGGAAATAAATACGAACTTTTTGGCTGGGAATTTGATCGTTATGCTTTTACCGAAACAGCTGAAAAAGTTGAATTTATTTCTCAGGGTAAAATAAATGGAAAGACGGCTAACACGCTGTGGCATATTTTTAAGTTTCCCCAATTTGCTCTTTCGCGGAAGTACGAAGTATGTTTTTTCCCCGCCGCTCATCGTAGACTGCCTCTTAAATTTACCTGCCCTTCAGTGGGAACGGTTCACGACATGGCTGCATATTGGGGAACAAGAAAAACCCGCGAACATCTGGGGGCGATACTGCGGGTTTGTTTGCCAGATTCACTGCGTCAGCTTGATAGAATTATCGCGGTGAGCACCTGGGTCAAACAGGAACTTATTGACGTTGCACAGGTACGTGAATCGCAAATTGAAGTTGTTCCTAATGGCATTGACAACACAGTTTATTATCCGCATTCCTCAGACACCGAACAAAAACCTATTCAGCCTTTTGGCTTTAAACGCCCGTACATACTCTATGCGGCGCGTCTTCATCATCCTATCAAGAATCATATAACACTGATAAAAGCGTTTGATATTTTTAAGGAACGCACGGCGTTTCCTCATCGCATTGTGTTTGCCGGTTCTGATGATCACGGAGCCGACAGAATTCGTGCTGCGGCTTATACATCAAAACACCGTAACGATATTTTCTTTACTGGAAATTTTCCTTCAGTTAATCTGCCGGGACTGTATGCTTCAGCAAGCTTTGCCGTTATCCCATCCCGCTATGAAGGCTTTGGTCAAAGTGCGATAGAGGCTATGGCGTCAGGCATTCCTGTTGCGTGTGCCCGCGCCGCCGCTCTGCCGGAAACTGCCGAACATGCCGCCCTCTATTTTGACCCGATGGATGCTGAAGATATGGCCGATAGAATGGTTGCCCTTGCAACCGATTCTGAGCTGTACCAGCAATGCCGCGCTGCCGGAATTGAGCGTGCCCGCAATTTTTCATGGGATGCCTGTGCGGAGCGTACACTTCAAATTCTCCATGAAATTGTTTAGCCCCCTTTGTTTTTTGCACGGATTAGTAATGAGAAACCTGTCTTGACAGCGGATTTTTTTGCGGATAGGTTAATGCCTATGAGGAGCTTGAAAACAGCAGCAGGCTTGCAGACTGGGAATTTGCCATGAGCGTCTCATTTACTCCGCAGGAATGTGTTGGTTATGGTTTTATACGTGGTGCTTATGTTCCCCCGGGTAAAGATGAATTTTATCTGCGTGACAGCCAGCTTGAAGCACTCTATGCAGACGGTACAGCGACGGATATTCAACATGAAAAACGCAGCGCTGCATACCGGCATATTACCGCTGCCGAACAGCTTGAACTTGAAGCAGGCGGCAGCCGGTCTCCACACTGGGATGACTTTTGGGTATGCGATCCTTTTAATCCGCGTCTTATCCGCAATTGTTTTTTTGCCGGCAAAATACGGATCGGCGTGCTGAAAGAAGGCCTTGTTCGGCATCATGATTACGCGCTTCCTTCGGGTATCGAGTCAAGCCGCATTATATCCTGTGATATAGGTGATCATCCTGCCATCTATGACTGCCGGTATCTTTCGCACTACATCATTGGCGACAGAGTAATACTCAGCTCGATCGGCGAGATGAGTACGACAAACCATGCAAAATTTGGCGAAGGAATCATCAAAGAAGGCGAAGATGAGACGGTACGCATTTCTATTGACCTGCTCAATGAAACTGGCGGACGAAGCATACTGCCCTTTACCGAACTTATCCCCGCCGATGCCTACCTTTGGGCAACCTGCCGCGATGACCGTGCTCTTATGGATGCGCTCTTTCGCATCACGCAAAACGGAGCTGATACCCGGCGCGGCTTGTATGGCGTAGTTGGACACGGCGCGGTGATTAAACATTGCCGGACGATAAAAGATGTACATGTTGGTGATGCCGCCTATATCAAAGGGGCCAACAAACTTAAAAATTTGACACTGCGCTCGACCAGTCACGATCCGATACAAATTGGCGAAGGTGTCGAACTGGTAAACGGCATTATCGGCCCTGGATGCCACGTGTTTTACGGGTGTAAGGCGGTGCGCTTTGTGCTGGGAAGCAACTGCAGCCTTAAATATGGAGCCCGCCTTATCCATTCAGTACTCGGTGATAACTCAACAGTCTCCTGCTGCGAAGTACTGAATAATCTTGTTTTTCCCGCCCATGAACAACATCACAACAATTCGTTTCTTATTGCGACAATGCTTATGGGACAAACAAATCTTGCCGCGGGAGCAACCGTTGGTTCTAATCATAACAGCCGGGGCAACGACGGCGAAATTATCGCGGGCCGAGGCTTCTGGCCGGGACTTTCAAGTGCGCTAAAACACAATTCCCGCTTTGCTTCTTTTTTGCTTATTACGCGGGGAAACTATCCCGGTGAACTTGACATTCCACTTCCTTTCAGTCTTCTCACGAACAGTGCTGATGGCTCCTGCCGGGAGCTTATGCCCGCATACTGGTGGATGCACAACATGTACGCGCTTGAACGTAATGCATGGAAGTTTAAAACCCGCGATAAGCGCGTGATAAAAACCCAGCACATCGAAATGGATTACTTGGCCCCCGATACTGTTGCGGAAATCATTCAGGCACTTGGCTTGATTGAATGCTGGGCGGGACGTACCGTAAACGATTCAAAAGATGATGCAGAGCTTCGTCATGCGGGTAGACAGGTTCTGTCGAGCCCTTCAGGTGAAAACATTATACTTGAAGTAGGTGAGTGTAAGCTTGAACGTTCACGTCAATATGTTCGTATTCTGAAGCCTGCCGCAGCATATCGCGCCTATCACGATATGCTCCTCCATTATGCCGTTAGCACTTTGAAGAATTGGGACGAAACTTGTAATCCTGCAAACATAAAAGGTTTTGATACATCTTCATGCAGCCTTCAGTGGGAAAATTTTGGTGGACAGCTTGTTCCTCAGGCAAAAGCGACAGCGCTACGGGCGGCAATACGGGAGGGCAAAATTGTAAGCTGGCGGGCGCTTCATGATGAGTACGACAGGCTCTGGGCCGAGTATCCTGCTGATAAAGCTGCGAATGCCTTACAAGTGCTGCGCTTTCTTTATGATGCTGAAGGAAATCCCGCGTCATCGATGGTGCTGCACGAGGAAAACTTTCAGCATGCCTGGGCGGAAAGTGAACGCATCCGCAGGTATATTAAAGAACAGGTGTATCTCACCAAACGTAAAGATTATACTGACCCGTTTCGCAACATCACGTACCGCAGCGCCGCCGAGCGCGATGCGGTGCTTGGCTCCCTTGACGACAATCCCTTTATTTGCCGCCATGCCAAAGATGCTTAATCTGATTAACAATCACGCTCAAATTTGAACTTGCCGCCCAAAAAGGTTAAAGCCTGTTCGCGGCAAAACAGCAAAGCCCTAAAAATTCCGGTGTTGTTCCCAATTCCAGGCGCTTGCAATAATTTCGCGGATGGTAGTCCAACGAGGGCTCCATTTAAGAACTGTTTTTGCAAGATTGTTTGCCGCGACAAGAACCGGAGGATCTCCCGGGCGGCGGGCGGAAAAAACAACAGGAACTTTTTTGCCGCAGACTTCTTCGCATGTGTGTATCACTTCGCGTACTGACGCTCCTTGTCCTGTTCCTAAATTGATGCAGCGGCTTTCTGCCCCGTCGGCAAGCGCACGAAGCGCCGCACAATGGGCGCTGGCCAAATCACATACATGAATATAATCACGAATACAGGTGCCGTCCGGCGTATCATAATCAGTACCAAAAACTTCAATATAAGCCCGTTCACCGGTAATGGTTTTAAGAGCAAGCGGAATAAGGTGTGTTTCGATGCGGTGGCTTTCGCCAATGCTACCGTCGGGATGAGCCCCTGCCGCGTTAAAGTAACGGAGCGCAATATAGTTAAGTCCGTAGGCGCTGTGATAGTCAGCAAGGATTCGCTCCACCATAAACTTTGTCGTGCCATATGGATTTACCGGATTTTGCGGATGGCTTTCGTCAATTGGAATCCGCACCGGGTTCCCGTACGTGGCGCAAGATGACGAGAATACAAGCTGCTTTACATTGTGCCGAAGCATCGCCGCAAGCAGTGTCAGTGTTGCGCCAACATTATTGTGATAATATTTTTGCGGATTACTGACCGATTCGCCAACATAGGCATAGGCAGAAAAATGAATTACCGCGTTGATTGTATGTTCGGCAAAAACAGCGTCCAGCGCGGCGGCATCGTTAATATCAGCCTCGACAAGAAGCGCACCACCTACAGTTTCACGGTGGCCTTCAGAAAGATTATCCACTACAACAACATTTATTCCCTCTTCGCAAAGGGCGCGAACCGTGTGCGATCCAATATATCCGGCGCCGCCGGCAACCAAAATTGTTTCTTTCATGACGCTTATTCTATCGGAAAACATCATCATGAGGGAGAGGGCTTCGCGCCCGCCGCTGTCGCGTGGCCTTTCCCGTCTCGGGGCGCATGGAAATTCGCGCGTACAAAACTAGTTGGTCGGGGACTTTACGGACGCACGCTTTGGCGTGGCCGGTGCTCTAGCCGCCAAAGGTTTTGCCCGCGCGAATTTCCACGCGCCCCACTGCACCCCGCCGCGAAGGCGTGCGAGCCGGCGAGCGCGTCTCTCCAGATTCCAGATTTCGGATTTCGGGGGGATGGCCGGGAGCGGGCTGTCAAGCGGGTGCGTATTTTGCGAGGAGTTCTGCGGCATGAGCAAGAGCGACCGGCCCCTTATCTCCTGAGAGGAGGCGGGCAATTTCATCACGGCGGGCATCAGCGCCAAGACTGTGAACCGTGGTAACCGTGCGGCGTTCATCGCTGACCTTTTCGACAAGCACATGATGATGAGCGCGGCAGGCAATGCTGGCAAGATGTGTAATGCAGAAAACCTGTTTACGACGCGCGATATTGACGAGTTCTTCCCCTACAACAATAGCCACTTCGCCGCCTATACCCGTATCAATTTCGTCAAAAATAAGCGTATCTGGCGAAGAGTCTGCCGCGCCGCCGGAAAGCACCGTTTTTATCGCAAGCATAACACGCGAAAGCTCGCCGCCAGACGCGATACGGGCAAGTTCTTTTAACGGCTCGCCGGTATTTGCCGAAATCAAAAACTCAACATCATCTGCACCGTACGGTCCCAGAAGCATGCGTCCGGCGGCACTTTCTTTGGGAGCAAGACGCACCGCAAAACGCGCGCCGTTCATGCCAAGCCGCTTGAGAATCGTGCTTATTTCGCTGGAAAGCCGTTCCGATGCCGCAGTGCGCTGTGCAGTAAGCGCCCGGGAACGGAGGGTAACATCCTTTTCCAGCGCGGCAATTTCTGTTTTAAGCTTTTCGCGGTTTTCTTCCGAAGCCGAAAGCACGGCAATTTCCGCCTGAGCTTCATCTCTGTACGCAAAAATCGCCTCTTCCAGCGATGAAAATCCTTTTGTTTCACCAGAAAGCTTGTCGGCGCAATATTTTTTCTTCAATTTATAGATGAGCGAAAGCCGCTCTTCCACTGCCTCAAGCCGCGCCGGATCGAACGAAAGTTTATCGCGGTAAGAACGAAGCTCGGCGGCAAGATCATCAGCTTCAAAATAAAGATTTGAAAATCGCTGCTCAAGAGACGAAAGCGACATATCAAGCGCGGCGGCATTTTCCAGCACAGAACGTGCCTTGCGTGAAAGGCTCAACACCGATACGCCGTCTTCAAAGTGGGTACGGGCGGCATTTTCAATGGCGGCGGCAAGCTTTTCAAAAGAAGCAAGCCGGGATGCCTCCGCTTCAAGCTCACGGCTTTCGCCTAATTTCAGCGCCGCTTTTTCAATTTCGTCTACAGCAAATGATAAAAGCTCGATGCGCACTTCGCGTTCCCGTGTCGAACTCTGTGCAGCCTCGATTGTTTTCCGTTTTTCTGCAAGTTCAATAAAGCGCGCGTTAAATTCAGTAACCTCATTTTCAAGAGCGGCAAAACGGTCAAGATATTGCCGGTGCGTTTCACGACGCAAAAGCGATTCATGCTCATGCTGTCCATGAATGTCAAAAAGCAGCGCCATGAACTCTGCAAGATCATTCCTGGTTACCGGAATATTTTGTATGAAGATTGAACCGCGTCCTGTTGTTTTAAGACTACGGCGCACTATGACGCGCCCATCTTCAAGATTTATATCTCTTGCTGAAAGCCACAACCTTGCATCATGATGTTCTTTTACAACAAAGAGTACCGCGGAAACTCCCGCTTCCTCAGCTCCGGTTCGCACACAATCGACGGCCGCCTTCGCTCCCAATAAAAAACCCAGTGCGCCTACGATAATTGATTTTCCCGCGCCCGTCTCACCGGTAATGATATTCAGCCCCGCTTCAAAAGTCAGCGTAAGGTTTTCAACAAGCGCATAGTTTCGAACGGAAAGTTCTTCAAGCATAACAGGTAAAGTATAACTGAATTTTAGCCCGATGATAAAGTATGAATACGATGATAAATTCAGCGGTGGGTCAATACCGTGCGCGCCTTTTAACGGTTGAACGAGTCTCGCGCCAGACGATGGAAACATATCTTTCTGAAATCCGGCGTTTTCTTTCTTATCTTGATGAAAGTGGATGCCGCATCGAGGATGCCGGTACAGAACTTTTAACGGCCTATCTGGATGTCCGCCGTGCTGCTGACGGCATTAGTGCCCGCTCCACAGCAAAAGCAATCGCCGCACTGCGTTCGTTTTTTCGCTTTACCATCGAAGCTGGATTACGGGCAGATAATCCGGCAAGCCTTCTCGAAGCGCCGCGGCGGGAACACCGGCTTCCTGCGACACTTGCCTGCAACGAAATTGACCGCCTGCTCAATAACATTGACACCTCCTCCGCGGCGGGACTTCGTGACCGCGCCCTCATTGAACTTGTCTACTCGTCCGGCCTGCGGATTTCGGAAGTTGCCGCGCTGGATCTTCAGGATGTATTTTTTGATGAAAACATCGTGCGCGTAATTGGCAAAGGCCGTAAAGAACGGCTTGTTCCTTTTGGCACCTCGGCAGAAGCAGCGCTTAAAGCATATCTTGCTCATGGAAGGCCCGAATTGCTTGCCAGACGAAGAAGCAGCGCACTTTTTCTAACGCGGCTGGGAAGGCGTATTGGACGTAAAGGCATCTGGAAAAACTATAAAATCCACGCACATAAAAACGGTACAAGTTCCAAGCTTCATACCCTGCGGCACAGCTTTGCAACAGGACTGCTTGCAGGGGGCGCCGATTTACGTTCGGTACAGGAATTGCTTGGACACAGCGATATTACCACAACACAAATTTATACGCATGTTGATAACGCACGGCTTCGGGAAGCTCACGAACATTTTATGCCGGCGTTTGGCACGGATGTTAATTCTCAACCTCAAAAGTAATGCTGTCGACATAATGCACAAGGGCGATAAGGTCAGTGAGTTTGCGGACACACTCAGAAAGAGGCATTGTATCTTTAAGCATAAATTCAAGTTCCGTCCAGTTGCGCATTAAATTTTGCTGTCTGTTTAGCCGGTCAGTATCAAGCGACTGTAATTGCTGTTGAAGCATCGTAATAGTCGCCATTGTTTTTTCAATAACGTCATGTGCTTCAACATTGATAGTATCAAGATATTTGCGCAGATATTCACCGTGACGTTTTCCAATGCTTGCCTTAGAACAATATGTTCGTAATTTTATTCCCCGATCACCTTGTTCACTTAATGAACGGTCAAACTCAGCAAGCTCCTGAAAACGATCATTGACGGTATGCATAAACTTTGAAAATTCACCTGAATATTCACGCGACATCCACGATCCTTTAATCAAAATGATATTGGTAAGCTCACGGATGCTTTCACTGTAAATATAAAAAAACGACAGCAAACAATTAAATTGTTTTGTTCGTGAAAATGATCCGTAGCCTGACTGAATATATACTTCATTTTCTGCATCATTATAATACTTTGCTCCGGTGGGAATAGTATCTGGAAATACACGGTTCGTAAGCTGTTCTATCATAGAAGATTTTACCGATCGTTCAACGCCAAAAAGCGTTTCCCGCGCCTTTTCAATGTAGGTACGCAAATGTTCAGCGGCAAATGGTTTTGCGTACGGGAGCGACTCAAGTATCCAATCGGGGTTTGCATCTGTATGCCGGATAATAAGCATTAAAATATCCGACTTTATTACTTTAGCCAGATGGGGAAACAGTTTTATCCAGCTTTCGCTGTCAGGAAACGCATCATTATACAGTTTAAGCACCGCAAAAACTTCCTCCCAGACGCTGTTTTTTTCGATGATTCCGGCAACAGCAAGAAAGTCTTTAAGCTGTTCGCTCAGCCCCGCGCTTTTCACTCTATTCAGTTCAATATTGACGGCAGTATCCGTAATTTCCTTTCCGGCAAAACGGAGCAGCACGCCAGTATAATCATACGTCACAAACCAGCTTAGCTCTATAATGCTCCTGTAGCAGGTATCAGGCTGCATGCACCATGTTTCGTTAAAATATGTTTCTACCTGGGTAATATTTGTGTTGATGTTCTTGCTAAGTTCTTCAAAGCTGAGAGTTTCCGCCTCTTTTTTAATATATTCTTCTGATATGCTTGCAAGAATTTCCTGTGCGGGAACATCAAGATAGCGTTGAAATATAATATCTTTTAAGACCTGAGATTTTTCTACTTTAAGAAGCGTTCGTTGATATGCTCTTACACACTTGTATATATCATAAAAAAAATATCCCATAATAGGCGTTGCCTCTTTAGTAGACGGCTGATAGAATTTATGATACCTGTTCCGCTTAATTTCCCGTGCCATGAATAAATCCATCTTAAACTTGATGCGCTCGGCAGGGTTAAACAATGACAGAATAAATTTATAAAGATATGTGAAAAATATCATTTTCAGCGTGCCTTCTTTTCAAAATGAGAAAACTCCATCGAAAATGTTGCACGCCCCTGGCTTACTGACCGCAGACTCGTCATAAAACCAAACATTTTTTCCATTGGTGCGCTTACCGTCACTTCATCGCCGCCGCTTTTGGATTCCATCTTTTGCACCTGACCGCCGCGCTGAGTAACAAGGCTCATTACATCACCGACAAATTCGGCGGGTGTAGTAACATCAACTCGCATTACCGGTTCAAGCAGTACCGGAGAAGCCTCACGCGCCGCCTCATCGAAGCCCAGGCTCGCACACGCTTCGAACGCCGCTTCCGTGCCGGTCATCTCATTATAGCCTATCGCGGTAACTGTAACTCCCGTATCAATACACGGATACCCAAGCGCGATGCCAGACTCAAGCGAAGCGCGTACGCCGCGCTCTATCGCGTCAAAAATAGCCTGGGGTATCGCCGGATTTTTTACCGTGCAGACATACCGGTTACCTGCACCGCGTTCAAGCGGTTCAACTTGGAGCGTAAGCTCCGCGCTGTTTTCTTTGCCGGCGGCCATACGCGAAAACCGCTCACAGCGTTCCGCGGTGTGCTCAACCGACTCACGGTACGTTACCTGTGGATTCCCTACACGGGCATCCACCTTGTATTCTTTTGTCATGCGCGTTACCAGGACATCAAGATGGAGTTCTCCCATGCCAGAAATAATAATCTGCCCGGTTTCTTCGTTTTCGCGGGTGGTAAACGTGGGATCTTCACGGGCGAGCGCGGCAAGGGTTTCTTTAAGTTTATCCCGCTCAGATATGGTTGTCGGCTCTATCGAAACAGAGATGACCGGTTCAGGGAACTGCATTTTTTCAAGCACCATGGGAAATCCCTCGGTGCCAATAGTGTCGCCGGTCTGGGCAAGTTTAAACCCGATGATCACGCCTATATCCCCCGCGCTAAGCGCATCAAGCGGTTCAGACTTGTTGGAGTGCATGCGAAGTATGCGGTTAATCCGTTCACGCTTCTTTTTGCCCACGTTAAAACAAGACGAGCCTGCGGTAAAACTTCCCGAATACATGCGCAAATAGCAAAGACTCCCTGCCTCACGATCATTTTGAATCTTAAATACGAGCCCCAGCGGATTGCCTTTGACATCGCACGGGATGGGCACATCCTCATCTTTTTTTGTGTGGTGTGCAGACGGCGGGGTAATTTCATCAGGCGCGGGGAGGTAGTCCACAATGGCGTCGATAAGGGGCTGCACCCCCAGATTTCGCCGTGATGCTCCGGTCAAAAGCGGGAAAAGGCGGCGGAGATGAACAGCTTTGCGCAGTTCGGCGCGAATGGTGCCGGCTGGAAGTTCTGCGCCTGACAAAAAAAGTTCTGTTATCGTGTCGGAAGTTTCCGAAAGTGCGTCGATGAGTTTCTCGCGCCATGCAACGGCAAGCGCGGCGTACGCAGGGCTAATAGCTGAACGTTCAATGTGTTCACCCTCGCCGTCCTTCCAGCGCAGTTCAACCATTTCGATAAGGTCGATAACACCCTCAAAACCGCTTTCTTTACCGATGGGAATTTGAATCGCTACAGGATTGGCAGCGAGTTTTGCGCGTATGTCGTCAAGTACGGCAAAAAAATCCGCGCCAAGACGGTCCATTTTGTTGACATAACCTATCACCGGCACCTGGTACCGTTCCGCCTGCCGCCAGACAGTCTCGGTCTGCGGCTCTACCGCCCGTACCGCATCGAAAATCGCCACAGCGCCATCCAGCACACGAAGGCACCGCTCAACTTCCGCGGTAAAATCAACGTGTCCCGGCGTATCAATAATGTTAATTTGATATTTTTCAGTTTTGCCATTCGACACCCTCTGCCAGTATGTCGTGGTCGCGGCGCTTTGAATCGTAATACCCCGTTCCTGTTCCTGCTCCATCCAATCCATGATGGCTTCACCGTCATCAACCTCGCCGATTTTATGACTTTTTCCTGTGTAAAAGAGAATTCGCTCCGTGGTGGTTGTCTTGCCGGCATCAATGTGCGCCATAATCCCGATATTCCGCATCTGTTTCAACATTCACGTATTCTAACCTATCTAAGGGGCGGAGGCTAGTGTTCTGCCTGAAATAAACTATTTTCCAGTTTTTAGCGCATCTGCTCTGGTCTGAGCCGCCCTTGAAGAAATGGATTGATTATGCAATGATGGCGGCATGAAGATTCATAACATTATGGAAGACATTGTTCATGCGGAGATTGAGAATGTCTGTGCAGAAATGTTGAAGAATCCCGTATATCAGGGGCTCTGTACTTGTGCACAGTGCCGCATGGATGTGGCCTGTTATGTATTAAATCGTGTTCAGCCGCGTTATTTTGTTTCAAGCCGGGGCTTGGAGCGTGAGGGGATTTTTTCGTTCGAAAAACAACAGAATGGCGCCGATTTAATCGCGCTGATTTTTGAAGCGTTTGATAAAGTGACGCACAACCGGCGCCCTAACCATAATCATGAAAATGCCGGGGAGAGCAGCACGGTACAAACAATGCCTGAACATCCTGTCTTTAATATTCCGGCAATTATTGGCCGTGTTTTGAATGGGCAGAATTTTGCGCCAATGGCAGAAATCAGCGTTGGTCTTTATTACGAGGGCAAACTTCTAAAAATGAATAACAAAAATTGGCAAAACCCCTGCTTTTTAAACTCAAAAACAGAGGGGACTTTTACCTTTTGGCCTGATAGTCTTCCCGCAGATACGGTTGACGAATCGCATGTATTTGAATTTTTACTTCAGGCTGATGCACATGGTTTTGAACCTTTGCATCATATTTTTGAAGTCCCTGTTGTCAGTGAACATATTTTTGCTGACACGCTTTCGATGGAACGCACATTAAAACTTCCCAGTTTATACATGTTTCCGCCTGAAATAGAACCGTAATTATCATTTATGCTTTTTCGCCGTTTACTCATAACTTTTTTTTTAATATCCGGCAGTTTTTCAGTTCTTTACGCCCGCGAAATTGCCATTCATGTCGAGGATGCTGATCTTGAAATGGCGCTGGAAGGGGCGCACGTCTACACGTGGGATGGCCGCGATATAATCTGCAATGCCGAAGGAAACGCGCGGCTTCTTGTGCCAGATTCCGAAACAGTCATGGTGCGTATTAGCTATCCTGGATACCGGACGGAGCGGGTGCTTATTCCGCCGTCACGGATAGGGCGTCTGACGGTTTCGATGCGTATTGAAAGTCTTCTTGAAAACAAAGAGCTTGTGTTTACCGCCGAAAAAAAACACGAAGGGACTGAAGTAACAACAGGACGCAGTGTTGCCCTTGCAGGACGTGAACTTTCGCGCACTTCCGAGATTGGGTTTATTGAAGATGTGATGACGGCCGTTAAGCTTCTGCCAGGCGTGGGATATTCAGGGATGTTTAACGCAATGCCTTCGATACGCGGTGGTGAGCCGGGGGATCTTATTGCCGCGTTTGATGGTTTTTACATCGACTTCCCTTATTTTTGGGGCGGCGGCATGTCTATATTTGATCCGCACATGATTCAAAGCGTTAAACTTTCGCATGGAATTTTTTCTACGCGGTATGGACACACAATTTCCGGTTTGCTGGAATTGACTTCTAAAAAGCCTTCGTCAACAGAAATTGAAGTTGAGCTTGGAATTTCAACAAGCGCGCTGAATCTTAATGTATCTGTGCCCATCAACCGGAAAGGCGGCTTTATGGTGATGGGCAAAGTTACCTATTGGGACGGGTATCTTGCGCTGATAAAGGCGCTTGCAAATGTTGTTGATGAATTTAAAGATGCCAATGCAATTACAACAGCGCCGTACATTCGCGTTGCGGCATTTAACGGCAGTTATCGTTTTACCAATGCATTTGAACTTTCGCTTAATGGATTTATAGGCGGTGACGGCGTTGCCGCTGAGTATAATAATCAGCTTGTGATAAACGGCATTACACAAGATATTAATTCAGCATTTATATGGGATAATCTGCAGGGATTTTTAATTGCCGGCACAACCTATAATCCGCGTTCATCAATGGTAGTAAAGACGACGCTGGGCAGCGGGTTTACAAAAATGCTGATCTATGGCGATTTGCATGATGATCTGCATTTGACCAACAGCCCTCAGTTTATTGCCGATATGATAAGCCAGTACCCTCTGCTGCCGGCATCGATGTTTCCGGCAGATTACCGGCTTAATCAGCATGATTTCATCACGAATGATACGGTAACTTACACCGGGCAGGGGCGCGTTGATTATGATTGGGATATGGGCAAAGGTTTCTTGTTTGCTGCGGGTGTGCAAGAGTTATATACCCACTGGACACGGTATATATTTTTAAGCGGCCCCACGGAAAAGCCGCCTCCCAACAGCTACCCCCCCCTAAACCTGA
>JAITHM010000080.1 GCA_031279965.1 Spirochaetaceae bacterium | reverse complement strand
CATGGAGGTGGATTTTAGCGTTTTCATAAAGGTCTCCTTATTTCAAACTAAGTTTTCAGTGTAATATACCACGGCTCAAGCGGTTTGTCAAGCGGGCGCTTCGCGCCGCCGGCGGGCAGTCGGCCTATGCCGCGGTGCTCAGCTGCCGTTTTTGGCATTTATCAGTGTTGCCTTAGAGAATCTGGCAGAATTCCACGGTTTCGCGGTTAGGGCCAATGATTTTAAAAAAGGCGACACCATTTTTCCAAAACGGGAGGGTTTGGATGCCGTCAAACTCAAACTCGAAGCCTGCCTTTTGCGCTTCGGAATACGCTGCATTAATGTCGGTGCAGTCCAGGGCGATATGGTCTACCGCGCCGGAATTTAGAACTGCCGCGCCGTTTTCGTATGCCTCAATGACCAGATTGCCGCGTCGTAAAAAGCACACCCGGCAGTCAATTTTTGTTTCATACGCAGGTGTAAGCCCCAGTTTTTGGTAAAACGCGATAGTCGCGTCCATGTCGTTTGTAGGCAGACCTATGTGCTGAATCCCGCTATAATAATCCGCTATCATAAAGCCCCTTACACGCAAACATAGCCGCCGTCAACAATCAGATCGCTTCCGTTGGTGTACCCTGAATGCTCGCTTGCAAGATAGATAACAGCGCCGGCAAGTTCTTCGGGCTTGCCCATGCGGTGCGCCGGAATAAGCGGCATCCACGCATCTTTTAATTCTTTGGGCGTGTCTACACTCATCGGGGTTCCGATATAGCCCGGCGAAAGGCTGTTCACCCGGATGCCGTACTCTGCCCATTCAATGGCCAGCGAGCGGGTCATGTGAATAACGCCTGCTTTTGACGCATTATACGACGCCTGCCACTGCGGAATATTCACGATACTCCCCGACATCGATGCCATGTTAATAATGCTTCCCTTGATTTTGTGTTCGATCATCAAGCGGCCTGCCGCCCGTGCAACAATATACTCTCCGGTAAGGTTAATGTCGATGACTTCCCGCCATTCTTCTATGCTTGCCTCCAGTGTTCCCTTGTGAATACACACACCGGCATTGTTAAACACAACATCAAGACGGCCTGAACGTTTAAGTATCTCTGCCATCGCAGTATCGACACTGGCTTCTTTGGTAACGTCGGCAATAAGGCTATACGCCTTGCCCCCTTCTTTTTCGATAAGCTTGACGGTCTCGTCCGCACCGCTGCGCGAGATAATCACAAGCTCCGCGCCCGCCTTCGCAAGCGCCACAGCAACAGTCTGTCCAATACCACGCCCGCCGCCTGTTACCAGCGCGACCTTGTTCTTTAAGCCAAATAACTCGTCTATATAACTCATATTTTTTCCCATAATCCAGTTTTCAAAAATTCAGTTTTCAGCTGCCGGTTGAGCCTGTCCCAAAACAGGGGCAGGCTCAACTGATTTATTTCAGATACTGATCCACATTGTCCTGTGTGATAAGCACGAAGTCAATCCACGACTCTTTGGGGATCTGCTTGCCGTTGATAAGATCGACGGCAAGGTCAATGCCTTTGCTTACCTGGCCGATGCCGTCCTGGTAGATGGTCGCTTTCAGATCGCCTGATTTTATCATGCTCAACGGGCCGGGGTTGCCGTCTACGCCGATGGCAATAATATCGCTGCGTCCTGCGGCGTTCATAACGTTCTGCGCGGCAGAGGACATATCGTCGTTATCGCAGATAATCGCGTTAAGGCCTGTGCCGTACTTGGTGCGCCAGTCTTCGGCAAAGCGCGTGGCAATTTCGCCAAGCCAGTTACCCGGCTGCTCGTCAAGCATCTTCCAATTGGGGTCTTTGTCCAGAATGTTATGGATGCCCTGTCCGCGTTCAATCTGGGCAGAATTGCCAATGGGTCCCTGAATGTGACCCCAGCCGCCGCCCTGCGGAATCTGGGAGCGTACAAACTCAGCCATCATCTCGCCGGCCTGCACGTCGTTTGAGCCGACATAAGCGGTAGCAAGTTCGTCAGTGTTGGTTGTACGTGAATTTACCACGATGACCGGAATGTTCTTCTCTTTTGCACGGTCAAGCACCGGAGCGCTTCCGGCCGCTTCGGCGGGAAGGAAGACGATGTAGTTACATCCCTGAGTTATCGCTGTGTCCATAAGAGCAATCTGGGTAACCGGGTCTGACTGGCCGTCGTAAAAATAATAGTTCCCGATAACACCGTCTTTCTTAAGCCCCTCGAGTTTGGCGCGTGCAGCGTTGTTATACCCGATAGCGAAAGTATCCGTGGTATTCTTGCAAATATACCCGATGACTGGTTTACCAGAACCTTGCTTGCTACATCCTACAGCAAGCACCATAAAAACCGCGGCGCATACCAGCGGCACAATGTGTTTCCTCATACTAGAAACTCCTTAAAAAAATATATTTCTTAAACCGCTAATAATGCGGTGTTAAGACTATTTTACAAACCGGAGCAGCGCTCCGCTACTTTTTGCGGTGCAGCAGCATATCAAGCATTACCGCGCCGACGATCAAAAGCCCTTTCATAATTGTCTGCCAATAGGAACTTATTCCCAAAAGATTCATACCGTTATAAATAAGGCCAATAATAATGATTCCGATGATAGTCCCCGGTATCGTGCCGATGCCGCCGGCAAACGATGCCCCGCCTATTACGCAGGCGGCAATCGCGTCGGTTTCGTAACCAACGCCGCTGTTGGGCTGAGAGGCGTTAATCCGGCTTGTCATGATGATGCCGGCGATTCCGCAGCAGATACCGGAAATCACATACGTCATGATCAGCGTTTTGGGCACATTGACGCCCGACGCCGTTGCCGCGTTAATGTTCCCGCCCACGGCGTAGCAATAACGCCCAAGTTTTGTCCAGTGCAGCAAAAGGAAGGCCAGAGCCGCCACCGCCAGGAAAATGATAATTGGATAGGGGATTACGCCGAAAAGCCTGCCTGTGCCGATTATCTTAAACTGCGGCACTTCAATGGAGCGCGCATAGCCGCCAGTAACAAAATAACCTGCGCCGCGAAAGACAAGCTGCGTGGCAAGCGTGACGACAAACGGGAACATTTTAAACCGCGCCACCAAAAGGCCGTTCATAAGACCGGCAGCCGCTGTCGCCGCAACCGACACAAGTATCGCAAGCGTAATACTGCCTGTTTTAATCAGCATCATACCGGCAACAGAGCTGGTCAGCGCCAGCATCGAACCGATTGAAATATCAATGCCGCCCGCGATCATCACGAACACCATGCCCAGCGACAGGATGCCGTTAATCGACACCTGCAAAAGAACGCTCAGCACATTGTCCGCCGTCCTGAACGCAGGACTTGCGATTGCCAGCACGGCTATCATCAAGAGCATTACAAAGCCTATGCCGTAGCGCCGCATAAAAAGATTTAATTCCGTTTGATCCATGCCAAACACTTTCGCTTTTTGCAATTCCGCCATTTTTTTATCTCCTGTTATGAATTTTATCGCCCTTCCACCGTTTGCCCGAACTCCCGCGCAAGGATTGTTTTTTGGGTTTCCTTGCCAGACAGAATATCTTTTCGCAGCACCACGCCGTTTGTCTTTCCTTCATGGAAAACAAGGATCCGGTCGCTCATACCCATCACTTCCGGCAGTTCCGATGAAATCATAATCACGGCAAGCCCTTCTGCAGCGAATCTGCACATCAAGGCGTGTATTTCTGATTTCGCGCCAACGTCAACGCCCCGCGTCGGTTCGTCAAGTATCAGCACCCGCGGCGCGGCCATTACCCACTTTGCAATGACGACTTTCTGCTGATTGCCGCCGCTTAATGAATACGCTTCACTTTCGATGCTCGCCGCCTTTACCGTCAGCGTCTTTGCTACATCGCAGGTTTCGTTAATTTCGCGTTTTTGATTAATTAACACGCCTTTCTGTTTTTGCGGCAGATTGGGAAGCGATATGTTTTCCCGAAGCGATCTCTGCAGGCACAGGCCAAAGAGTTTCCGGTCTTCGTTTACCATGCAGATCCCTTTTTCTATTGCATTCGCCGGATTCTTAATCACTGTTTCCTTGCCGTCAAGGTATATTTTACCGCCTGAAAGCTTGTCAAGGCCGAAGATTCCGCGCACCGTTTCGCTGCGGCCTGAACCGACGAGCCCCGAAAAGCCAAGTATCTCGCCTGCACGCACTTCAAAACTCACATTGGAAAAGCCCTTGCCGCTTATCCCTTCAACGCGCAGCACCGGGTCTCCTATTGGACAGTCAACTTTGGGGAACACGTTTTCAACAGCGCGCCCAACCATTTTCGAGATAAGCTCGTCTTTGGTAACTTTTTCTATCGCGCATGAATCGATGTAGCGGCCGTCGCGGAAGATCGAAACGGTATCGCAGATTTCGAAGATTTCTTCCATGCGGTGCGATATATAAATGATTGATGCGCCTTTTTCTTTTAGACCGCGTATCGTGGCAAAAAGGCGCGCCGTCTCCTCGCTGTCCAGGGAAGAGGTTGGTTCGTCCATGATGATAAGCCGCGCACTGCACGATACAGCGCGGATAATTTCTATCATCTGCACCTGGGCAAGGGTAAGTTCTTCCATAAGCGTGCTTGCCTTCATGTTGAAGTTAAAGCTGCGCAGTATTTCGGCGGCGCGCCGTTCGGTTTCTTTTTTGTTGAGGATGGGAGTCCCGCGGTAGGTATCTTCGCGTCCCAAAAAGATGCTTTCGGCTATCGTAAGATGCGGTTCAGGGTTTAATTCCTGATGAATCATCGAGATTCCGGCGCATATCGCTTCTGCCGGGCCGTGAACCGCGTATGGCTTTCCTTCAAAAAAGATTTCCCCTGAATCCTGTTTGTGAAGCCCGATAACGCACTTCATCAGCGTCGATTTGCCTGCTCCGTTTTCGCCCATCAGCGCGTGGACTTCTCCCCTGCCGATTTTAAGCTCTACATTGTCAAGCGCCTGTGTTCCGCCGAACGCCTTTGAAATACCTCTGCACTCAAGAATTAGATCGTTTTTCATGATTCTGCGGGGGGGGGGGGGGGTTTTGGCCAAACAGACAATTGTCCGCTGCCTTTAAGAATCACCGTGTTTTCCATAGCTTTCCTCCTACGAGTTCACTCGCTTCTGCATACCGCAAATAACATTCATTGTATATTTCGCTTCGCCCGGCATCCGGCATCCATCGTTCTTTCCTGTAGCGTACCATAGCTTCGCTCGCTTCTTCAATACCGCTATACAAGCCGGCGGCGGCGGCGGCCGTTACTGCCGCGCCCATCGCCGCCTGCTCTCCACATTCGGCAACTTTAAGCGGCGCTCCGTATACGTCAGCCTGTATCGAAAGCCACAGTTCACTTTGCGCCCCGCCGCCTGATGCAATATATTCTTCCGCGTGAAGTCCCCGTTTTGCGCAGAGTTCCATACATTCCCGCAGCGAAAATGCCACTCCTTCCAGTGCAGCACGGGCAAACTCTGCCTTTCCTGTTTCAAAGCCAGCCCCCAGGAATGCAGCCCGTAAATCCGGGCGCAGATGAGGGGTGCGCTCTCCGTTCAAATACGGAAGAAAGAGAACGCCGCCGGCTCCCGGCGCGGCGGAGGAGGCAAGGGCATCGAGTGCACGGTAATCAAGTCCGGCAATGTTTTTTGAAAACCAGCTTACTGCAAGACCTGCGCTCATCGTCGCGCCCATCGTTATCCACGCATTCCGGCGAAAGCCGCAAAACGTGTTCAGCGCTGCATCCGCCCCTTTTTCTGCCTGTGCGCTCTGGAAGCACACCTGGCCGCTGCTGCCGATGTTTACTGTTGCCTGTCCGGGACGCACCGCCCCGTTCCCGATTGCCTGCATTACCTGGTCTGCGCCGCCTGCGGCGACTGGAGTTCCCTCGGCAAGGCCCGTGTCCGCCGCCGCCTGCTTTGTTATCCGTCCGGTAATTCCGGCGGCGGCATAACACGCCGGAAAAAGCGCGGCGGGCAAAGACAGCGCGTCAAGTTCCGTCCAGCGGAATTCAGGCACATCAAATGCAAGCGTGCCCGACGCATCGGAAAAATCGCTTGCAAGCTCGCCGGTAAGGCGCAGATTGATATAGTCTTTAGGAAGGCAAACTGCACACGTCTGCCTGAAAATTTCAGCCTCGTATTCCCGCGCCCATAAAAGTGAAGGCAGCAAAAAACCCGTGTAAACCGGATTATACTGACTGTTTTCCAGCTTGTTTTCCGCAAAAAATGCAGAAAGTTTTGAAACCTGCGCCGCTGAACGGGTGTCGCAGTGAAGTATAACGGGGCGAAGGAGCGTGTGGTTTTTGTCCAACAGCGCCGCGCCGTGCATTTGACCGGAAAGGGCCAGCGCCTTGACCGCACCGCCTTCTATCCGCGAAAGCGCCTCGCGCACAGCTTCCGCAAGCGCACGGTACCAGTCTTCGCCGTCCTGCTCTGCCCACCCTGGATGCGGACTTTTAAAAGAGTACGCACGTGATGCCTGAGCAAGAACATTCCCGCACTCATCAACTACAAGTGCTTTAAGGCTTGC
>JAITHM010000092.1 GCA_031279965.1 Spirochaetaceae bacterium | reverse complement strand
CGCCACTGCGAAAACCCCGCGTGTAAACAGGCCTGCGCCTCAGACGCGATACGTGTCGAGGGCGGCGTCGTCCTTATCGACGGAGAGAAGTGTATCGGCTGTAAAAACTGCGTGATTGCTTGCCCGTTTGGCGCGGTGGAAATCGTAGAAAGCGCCGAAATTGCCCGGGATGGCACAAAGCGCAAGACGGCCAACAAATGCGACCTCTGCGCGGGTGCCGCCGCCAGCCCTTCCTGCGTACGGGTCTGCCCGACCGCGGCTCTATCGCTTGTAAACGAAAGCTCTTTTGATTGTTCCCTTAAAGACAAGCGCCGGAGCGCCCTCGAAAGTTCCCTTTAGCGGCAACTCTGTGGCAGTAATTCACCTTTCAAAAAGTGTTGAATTTAGCCGGTGTGATAATCTTTAGAGGCATTGTGGTGCTCTTTCCAGCTATTTTCCAGAAAAACTAAGATAATTCATCAGATTATTTGGAATTACAGATACCCAAAATAAACGTTGCGTTTTTCTGGAAAACAGGATAGAATAAGAGAATAATGTTATGAAAAGCAAATTTTAGGAGAGAAAAATGATTTCTTTTATTGTTGGTATTGTAGTACTGATTATTGGTTATGTCATTTATGGAAAATTTACAGAAAATGTACTTGGCATTGACACGAACGCAGCAACTCCAGCGGTTCGCATCAATGACGGCGTTGACTTTGTCGTCATTCCCACCTGGCGGGCGGTGCTGATTCAATTCCTCAATATCGCCGGAACCGGCCCCATCTTTGGCGCTATAGCCGGCGCACTCTTTGGACCGGCGGCCTTCGCATGGATTGTATTCGGCTGTGTGTTGGGCGGTGCCGTACATGATTATTTTTCCGGCATGCTCAGTCTGCGCAATAACGGTTCAACCATTGCCGAAATTGTTGGCATCTATCTGGGAACAATTCCTAAATACATTATGCGGGTATTTTCAATTGTGCTGCTTATCTTTGTAGGCGTTGTTTTTGTATACACACCCGCGCAAGTCTTGAATACACTTATCGATCCCAATAATAAAAACATTTTTAAAATTGCTCTTATCGCAATCATTTGTTACTACATTTTGGCAACGATACTGCCTATTGATAAAATAATCGGGACAATATATCCGCTCTTTGGAGCAGCACTCCTCTTTATGGGTTTAGGTATTACCGTCATGCTTTTTGTTACCGGAGAAATCCGTGACATCCCCGAATTTGCCTTTCAAAACATGCATCTTTCTGGCCGCACCATTTTTCCCTATCTGTTTATTTCGATAGCCTGTGGCGCTGTTTCCGGCTTTCATGCTACGCAATCTCCATTGATGGCACGGTGTATCAATAACGAAGCTGCAGGACGCAAGGTGTTTTTTGGGGCAATGATTATTGAAGGCATTGTGGCAATGATTTGGGCGGCGGCGGCCATGGGACACTTTGGCGGTATTACCGGTCTTGCCGAAGCGGGGAATGCGCCTACTGTTGTTACCAAAGTTTCTACCCAGCTTATGGGGCTTGCCGGCGGCATACTTGCAGTGCTTGGCGTTGTTGCCTGTCCGATTACTTCGGGGGATACGGCATTTCGAAGCGCCCGTCTTGCCATTGCAGATGCGCTTAATTTTGATCAAAAACCCATTCAAAACCGGTTTATTATCGCGCTTCCGCTTTTTGCCATCGGTATAGCTCTTGTCTTTTGGTCACAGACAGGACCGGAAAATTTTGGCATAATCTGGCGCTACTTTTCCTGGTCAAACCAGACGCTGGCCACCATCGCATTGTGGGCCGCGAGCGCGTATCTTGCAAAAATGGCAAAATTCTATTGGATTGCGCTTATTCCCGCAGTGTTTATGACGGCGGTAGTAACTACATATATTATCGTAGCGCCGGAAGGACTAGGATTAGACCGTTCGTATCCACTGTTGGGGCTTCGCTTTGGTATTGCACTTGCAGCTATACTCTTTGTGCTTTTTATGATATTTATTGCAACAAAGCAAAAAGGCATCCTTCTTAAGGAGCAGCGCTGATTTAGAAGCAGGCTCTCGTGCGCGTATGAGGGTACGGCACGCCTGCTAACAGCGTCCATCTTTTATGCGTTTCATGATTCGCTATAAAGATCAGATTGTAGGGATATTCGCCCTCGGTGTCTTTATTCTTCTTGTCACCATTGTTATATTGCTTGGATTAAAACAGCGCTGGTTTAGCAGGGACTATGATTATTACACGGTATTATCTACAGCCGCAGGGCTTTCTCCCAATATGAACGTACTGTATAAAGGATTTGCTGTTGGCACGATTCGTTCATACAAGCTTGCCGACCAAACCGTTCATGTGCGTTTTTCAATTTATGACACCTATCAACACCTTATGAAGCAAGGATCTCTTGTCGAACTACAAACAAGTCCCATAGGGCTGGGAAATCAATTTTTACTGCATCCGGGGCGGGGGGGGCTTCTTCTTGATGAAGACACTTTGATACCCGCGTTCAATTCACACGAAGCTAACGAGCTTATTGAGCGCGGCCTTGCCGAAACGCCGCCGGTAAATGACAGCATTTCACTTTTGGTAAGCCGCATAAATACTGTTCTTTTTAATATTGATAACGCGCTTAAAGGCGATGATTCAACTTCACTGGGGCGTTCACTACTCAATGTAGAACTGGCGCTTGCCGGTATAAGTGCGGCGGCGGCGGACATTAACGGAATTACCAGCGCTTTAAGAAGTCAAGAGGGAGGGCTTCACCAGAATCTTGAACGCTCGCTCAATTCGCTGGCAGGAATACTTGCTAATCTTGATAAAAGTTCTTCATATCTAACTGCTGATATGCCGCAAGTAAGCGGTGCCATTGTTGAGTTGCGCGAAAGCATTCGCTCTGCGGAAGATGTGCTCACAGCACTTTCAAACAATCCACTTCTCAAAGGCGGCATACCTAAACGGGCCGTACCGGGCGCAACCGGCGTGAATCACCGCGCTGTAGATTTCTAATGCTTGAAACGCTCTATGCTGACTGTCAACTGTGCCCACGCCGGTGTCATGCCAGACGGAATGTTGGCGAGCGTGGTTTTTGCGGCGCATCAGCAGACCTAAAACTTGCCCTTGCATCGCTACATTATGGTGAAGAGCCGCCTATTACCGGCAAAGGCGGTTCGGGCACCGTCTTTGCCACGCATTGTTCACTCGGTTGTGTGTTCTGCCAAAATCACGAAATTTCCCACAGTGGCATGGGTAGAACGGTAAGTACCGCCGAATTTGCTGGAATTCTCCATCTTCTTGAATCGGCAGGCGCTGAAAACATAAATCTTGTAACAGGAACACACGCTATTCCGGCGCTTATTACCGGTATTGTCCAGGCGCGCGCAGAAGGAATCAAGCTTCCCCTGTTATGGAATTCTTCTGGTTATGAAACACTGGAAGCGCTTGACATTCTTCACGAACATGTTGATAGCTACCTTCCCGACCTTAAAACCCTTGACAGCGATATTGCGCGGCAGTTTTTTAACGCAGAAGATTATCCGCATCATGCTGTTACTGCAATTAAGCGAATGATGCAACAAAAACCCGGCAATGTATTAATCCGGCATCTCGTTATTCCAGGCCATCTCAATTCCACTCGTAATGTCCTTCTTTGGTTCGTCAACAATGCCGCGAAACATGCGCAGCTTTCACTTATGACGCAATATACGCCTGTCCAGACACCCCGCAGCTCCGGTATTCTCTATCCTCGCCGTTGTCTTAACACAGAGGAATACGATACTGTTCTTCGTTGGCTTGAAGAGTTTGGCATTGACGATGGTTATTATCAGGAACTTAATACTGACAGCAGTTGGCTTCCTTCGTTCTCGCGTCCCAATCCATTCAGTTCTGCGCTGTCAAAAACGCTCTGGACATGGAAAACAGAATAGGCAGACAGAGCTTTCTGCTGTAATTCGTCCGCTGCACTCTCGAATTCCGATCCTATCCCTTGCGTGCGACAACATAATACTGAAGTCCTAATGGAATGGCACGCATGCTTTTTTCTATGAATCTGAAAATTGCGCCGCGCCACGGGAATATGAAAGTATATCCAAAAGCGATCTTTGTTAAAAATGGTGTAATGAGTTTTTTGCAATACGCAGGGAAGAGCAGCACGGCGTTTACTTCGTATTTATTGGTTCGTTGAAGCATTTGAGCAAGCGGCGCGTAAGGATTCATCTCCATAATGATGAGTTTCCCGCCGTCATTGAGTATATTGCTCAAGCCGCGAAGCCACAATTCATGTTCTGTATGCGGAATATGATGTAGAACGCAGTTTATAAATATGCAATCGAAATTTCCAATTTTATGCAATTCTTCAGGACTTTTAACAACAGAATAAAAACAACTCGTTGATTTCTTACGTGCCATATCTATAAACACTTCTGAAATATCAACTCCAGAAACAGTAAGTTCCGGGTACCACTTTTTTATATATTCGGTATACAATCCTGAACCGCAGCCAAAATCTAATATGGTTTTACAGTCTTTTACAATCGTATCCAAATATTCTTTTTTGTAGGTAATGCTTACTTCACGCCAGCGCCCAAACGGCCCCATCGCACTTTTTACGCTATCATAAAAATTATCTGCGTATGCGTCGAGATCGG
>JAITHM010000133.1 GCA_031279965.1 Spirochaetaceae bacterium | reverse complement strand
TCTGTAGCCGCCAAATCGGCAAATTCAGGATCGGCAAGCTGCGAAAAATGATTGCAGCTATAGCAGCCAAGATTACAGTGTTCAGCAACGCAGATATCAAGGCTGTCAAGTTCGGTAGGGCGAACAACTTTTTTGAAGAAGGTTTTGATTTTCAATAGAGCAATAAAAGCCCCAGAATTGCCAAGACCGAATTCACCAGCGAATTTTCTTGCCACGTGATCGACAAAACGCAACAAGGACTGGCTTAACGATGCAGAATATTTTTTCATTTCTGCTCACCTTCCAATCCTATTCAATAACCACACAAAAAGCCAATAGAACACATAAATTTCTTTAAATGGTTTTTTATTCTGCACGGCAAACTGAAACGTGTCCCTCAATAATCTTGGTATACGCTTAAAACGGTTTCTCCAAGGATATTTGTCCTGCATCATACCAGACAACGATCCTTTATAAGCATAATAGGTGTACAGTTTTTTATTCAATGCATATCCATACTTTACAATCATTAAATATGACTGCAAAAAGGTTATATCCTCATACTCCGAGTAATCAGGAAACCGCAAATTATAAAAATTTATCAAATCAAAACAGAAGCAATAACTCCACACATTTGGAAAAAATGAATTTTTGAAACATTCCCTCTGGTTTAACCGTTTTATGTTTTCCTGACAAATAGTGGATATAAATCCTTCACTTACATTTTTATTGCAAAATCGCCTCTGTGCGCTTCTGTCAACTTCAATAATATTTGCGTTAAACATAACAATATCAACACCATTCTTTTCCATCGCCTCCGAACATTCAAAGGCGGCCTCTGGCTCTAATGTGTCATCAGCATCACAAAACAGGATGTATTTACCTTTCGCGTTATCCAGGGCTGTATTGCGCGCCGCGCCGGGGCCTTTGTTTTCCTGGTTAAATACCGTAATACGCGAATCATTTTTGGCGTATTTGCTAAGAATCGCGCCGGAATTGTCTGTGGAACCATCGTTCACGCAGAGTATTTCAATATCGTGCAGGGTCTGACAAACAAGTGAATCTAAACAACGCGCAAGGTGTTTTTCCGCGTTGTATACAGGCACGATAATCGAAACCAGCGGCCCTGTATCGGGGGGCTTGACAGAGTTTAAACTAGTCTGATAATTGTCTGTCTGTCTGTCTGTCTGTCTGTCTGTCTGTCTGTCTGTCTGTCTGTCTGTCATTATAAGTTTAGCGTAACCCCGAAATCCACCGCTGTCAAGTATCCTGTTTCTTACTGAGTTTAGACAGGGACAAATTACGGAAGCATTAACCGGCTATCCATGACAGGGGCGGCATGATATGCTGGAGTGCGGAGGATTATATAAATGGAAAAAACAGAGATTATCGCAAAGGCGCGCGAGTATATTTCAAAAGAAAAAGAGGCGCATTTTCGCAAGGAAGTAGAACAACTTCTTGCTGCCGAAGATTTTAAAGAGCTTGAAGACCGTTTTTATCAGCAGCTGGAATTTGGCACGGGCGGCCTGCGCGGTGTAATTGGCGGCGGTTATAACCGGATGAATACTTTTGTCGTTAAAAGCGCCACCCAGGGACTTGCCGCTTATGTGCGCAAGGCGTCCCCCAGTAAAGCGGATGCGGGGACTCTGGCCGCGGTGATTGCCTACGACAGCCGGCATTATTCACGCGAATTTGCCGAAGGCGCTGCGCTGGTGCTGGCGGCAAACGGCATTAAGACCTATTTGTTTTCTTCACTTAGGCCCACGCCAGAGCTTTCGTTTGCCATACGCGAGCTTAACGCCGACACAGGCATTGTTGTTACAGCAAGCCACAATCCGCCTAAATATAACGGTTATAAAGCGTATTGGAACGACGGCTCCCAAGTTATTGAACCACATGATGCAGGGATTATTAACGAAGTAAATGCTGTTACCGAAATTAAAGAGTTTGACAAACAAACGGCGCTGGATAAGGGGCTTCTTAAAATTATAGACAAAGAGATTGACGAGCCGTTTCATGCGATGATCAGGGCGCGTCTTTTTAGGCCGGCTCTTATCAAAGAAAAAGCAAAAGAAGTAAAGATTGTTTATACACCGCTTCACGGAACAGGCGCGATGCATGTTGAAGCAGTACTAGGAAGCCTTGGCCTTGATGTTATGACGGTACCAGAACAGCGGGATGGAGACGGTGCTTTTCCCACAGTCGATTTTCCGAATCCGGAAGAGCCGCCGGCACTTAAAATGGCCATTGAGCTGGGTAAAAAGACAGGCGCTGATGTGGTCATGGCGACAGACCCCGATGCAGACCGCTTTGGCATTGCCGTCCCTCGCGCCGGCGAGTTTGTACTTGTAACAGGCAATCAGCTTGGGGCGCTTCTTCTTGATTATGTTTGCCTTTCGTTACAGGAATCAGGCAAACTTCCCGCAAAACCAGCGTTTATCAACTCAATTGTGACAACTGGAATGCAGGAACGTGTCGGCGCATTGTATGGCGTTAAACGTCTTGAATGTTTGACGGGCTTTAAGTGGATTGCTGATCTGATGCGCAAGAGCGATGAAAAAGCACTGCCTGAAACAATTGTGTTTGGCACTGAAGAAAGCTATGGGTATCTTGTTGAAAACGAAGTTCGTGACAAAGATGGTATTTCCGCTGCAGCAATGACTGCCGAGATGACCCTCTATTGGCGCAGCAAGGGCAAAAGTCTTTTGGACAGACTTGATGAACTTTATGAGCAGTGTGGTTTTTGGATGGAAACAGGCATATCAAAATATTTTCAGGGGCCGGAAGGGCCTGCAACTATGGCAGGAATTTTGGCTGGATTCCGTAAAAATCCGCCTAAAACATTGGGCGGTATTCCTGTTGACTATATGCGCGATATTAAGCTTTCACAAACGACATTTCCTGGCGAACCAGGTAAAACAGAACCGGTAGCTCTGCCCAAAAGTGATGTGCTTCAGTTTTATCTTAAAGACGGCACAATGGTCAGCGCCCGTCCCAGCGGGACCGAGCCTAAAATCAAGTTTTACGTGTCCGGTTACGAATCTGTTACGGCAGGCGGACATGCGGCGGCAGAGACTGTCTGCAAAAAGAAACTTGATGCAATTAAAACTGAGCTGCAAAAAGTACTTGGAGCATAAAAGTTTTGACAGATACCGGTGCTGAACAGAACGTTAAGCGCCTTGTGGTGTCTGCCGGCTTTTGCCTGTGCCTGCTGAGTGTGGCAGGCTGTGCGAGCACTGCACAGGGAATGGCGCTTGAAGAAGCGCTCTCTCCGGCTGTGCTCAGGCGCAGTGCTGCCGGACTTGGCGTGCCTGACTGGAAAAAAAAACCGCTTGGTTCAGTAACTATTTCCCGGCACGAAACAGCGATAAAAAATGGTGCTTATGCTTATCAGCACATTAAAACATTGTTGCTGCCCGACAGCGTTAAAACAGTGGGGCGGGGAGCTTTTGCTTTTAATTCGCTAGAATCTGTTACGTTTTCGCAAAATCTTGACACAATCGGCGATGCAGCATTTGTGGGAAACAAACTGCGCGCCGCCGCGTTTCCAGACACACTTTCTGTTATTGGCGAAAAAACTTTTACCGGAAACGAACTTGTCTCCGTCCGGTTTAATGAAAAACTGCGGAGTATAGGTGCGTATGCTTTTGCGATGAATGCCCTTGAAACAGTGGCCGTTCCCGCCGGAGTAAAAGAATTGGGAGATTGGGCCTTTGCGGGAAACAACATCCGCACAGTAACGCTTCCGCCCGGCATGACCAGCGTGGGAAACGGCGTATTTGCCCGTAATGAGCTGCGCGAAATACAGTTCCCGCCCCGGCTTAGCGCAATTGGCCGGGGGGCTTTTGCGCTGAATAAACTTACTGAACTTACGCTGCCCCCCACAATACGGAATCTTGGTGTGGAAGCCTTTTACAAAAACAATATTGAAACGCTTGCACTGCCTGCTAACCTGAGCGTAATACCGGATAAAGCCTTTGGGGAAAATAAGCTGAGTGCGCTTACCCTGCCAGAAACAACCCGCAGAATAGGAGCGCTCGCTTTTGCCGGAAACAAAATTCGCACCCTTGTTCTGCCGGGAAGTCTTTCGTTTTTGGGGGCCGGAGCGTTTGAGCGCAATGAACTTGAGTCCGTGCGTTTTGCCAGCGGCATCATACGGGTAATAGGGGATCGTGCGTTTGCCGAAAACAAAATTGCGCGGCTTAATATTCCATCGAGTGTTACACGAATAGGTGAACAGGCGTTTTCACATAACAAATTAACCGGCCTACTTCGCCTTCCCTACGATATGCGCATTATAGGAGCTGGAGCGTTTGAACATAATCTGCTTACTGGTGTGCGCCTGCCCTACAGCCTTCGTTCCGTGGGGGCGGGGGCCTTTGCCGGAAACGCGCTTACCGAGATACAGCTTGGCGCAGGGCTTGCATTTAAAGAAGAAGATTTTGGTGAATACGGAGCTGAGTTTCTTGTTTTTTATACTGAAAACAAAAAGAAAGCTGGAACCTATAAATTTTCAGAAGGTGCATGGA
>JAITHM010000076.1 GCA_031279965.1 Spirochaetaceae bacterium | reverse complement strand
GGCTGTCACGGCAATCCAGGCCCCGGCGGCTGGGCGTATGTTATTACCCGGGAAGAAGCCGGCAAACAAGTTATTGTGAAGGAGGCTTACAGTGGTGAAAAGCTTACGACAAATAATCGTATGGAATTAACCGCAGTAATCCGCGCTCTTGAAACATTATCTGCCGGTCTGCCCACACGCACAGCAACATTTTATACCGATTCCGAGTATGTAAAGAACGGTATTACCCTCTGGATTCACGATTGGAAAAAGCGCGGTTGGAAGACAGCGGCAAAAAAACCGGTAAAAAATCAGGATCTCTGGCAGCAGCTCGATGATCTTGCCGCGCCGCTTGAACTTACCTGGCGCTGGGTGCGCGGGCACAACGGCACCCCCCTGAATGAGCGCTGCGATACCCTTACTCAAAAAGCAATCCTTGAGGAAGAGAATTCGTAACTTAACTACATTTAGCATGGATGTTTCAGAAAAAAGCTTAGACCTGCTGCCATAAGCGCATGAATATAGGGAGCTGTTCCCATTGCACTGATAACGGTTTCTACAGGATGAGTTTCCACACTAACGAATTCGTCACTGTCAAGTTCTTGGGTGCCGGCATATTCAAGATCTTCTGCTAAATAAAACGACATCATATTCTCCATAAACGCCGGATTAGGGTTCATCGTACCAAGCAATGTCCATTTTTTCGCAGTATAGCCGGTTTCTTCACGAAGTTCCCGCCGGATGCCCGCATCAACAGCCTCGCCGCTTTCAATAACACCGCCGGGAAATTCCACGCTTATTTCACGCGCACCATGACGCCATTGCCGTACCATAACGAACTCACGTCCGCGCTCTGTTATCAGCACCGGCATAACCAAAGCCCACGGCCTGCTTGATACCAGCGAAAACGTTCCTTTTTGGCCGCCCGGCCCAACAGATTCAGCTTCTCCTACAGAAAAAATGCGCGTCTCAAAAACTGTCCGCCTGCACTGTTCATGCCATATCAGATCTTTATCTATCATAACCTGTTCCTTAATCGCAAAGGCGCTTGTTAAAATTGCCCCTGCTGTATTGCAAACCACTCATCAAGCTGTTCCGCAAGCGTCCGCTCATCTTCCTGTGTGTTCCGGACAGCAGAAAGAAGCCAGGGAAGAATAACAGCATTCCTAAGTTCCGGCCAGTTTTCTGGAAGTGCCGCAGGCGGTGTCAGAGCGGCGGCAGGCGGCGTGCGTCCCATAAGGCCCTTGTAGTATTTAGGAAAGAAAAAATCCGTTACTGTGTGTAGTGTAGAAAATCCGCCTGCTATTCCAAAAACGGCCGTATTCATGTGCATTGTGTTATTTTTTTCAAGAAGCATTTCCTGTGTCTCTTCATTGAAAAACCACCGGGCAAAGTCCGCCGCACCTTTTTTCGCCCGCGCCCATTTATAAACAGCAAACGCCGTAGTATCACTGGCAACTGGAATCATTGCGGCGCGGCTTAGCCAGCGAAAATCAAGCAGCGCGTTTTGTTCATCGTGAAGCATCCAGAAATCATCACTGCGCATATAGGCAAAAAGTATTCTTCCATCAGCAAGCAGTTTGTACTCAGGGTTAAAAAAATATTTATAAATAAAATCATCTTCCGCCTGGATACTGCCTGTTGAATCATTAATCCATTCACGCAGCGAATGTACCGTGGTTTTAAGCGCGTCATTATTCCACGCAAGTTTTAATGTGCCGCCGGCTTCATGAAAATCAACAGCACAAAGCCGTGTCATCAGCATAATAAACCCGTGTGTTTTATCCCAAAGCGGAGAAAATCCAAGCCGCTCCCATCCGCCGCCAGATTGTTCATTATAGTGAAGTCCTTCTTTTTTAAGCGTATCAAGCTCAAGAAGCTGCGCTGTTTCTGCGCGGGCACTATTTGCGGCAAAAACACACAGCGGCAGATTAAATGAAACTGGTATAAAATACTGTGTGTTTTTTTTACGGCCGCTTTCAAGCAGCACAGGATAAAATGAATTTTCGTTTATATATTTTCTGTTGAATAAAAAATTAAGATTTTCCAGGCGAGAATATGCCGCAGTATTATTCAAATACCGGGCAATGATGACATCGGGCTTATCTTTTCTTGTATCAAGTTGAGTAACCGGCGACTCAATATAATGAACTTCAGCTTTATACTCAGTATGCTGAACATTGTAGTATTGCGCGTAAAGAGCGAATTCCGGTTTATCTGTCCAGATAACAATTGTTGTACGGCTGCCACACGCATAAACAAGGAAACTAACTGCAAAAACAAGTGTTGAAAAGCGCGGCATCAACTAAAAAGCTTGTCGTTGCGCCATGCGGAAGGATTCCCCGGCCCAACCCATCTGTTAAGCGCAAAGCCATGTGCAAGGCTTGTTGAAATAAAGCGCTTTGCCCGCCGGGCTGCATCCAGGGGAGAAAGCCCCTGCGCAAGGCCTGCACACAATGCTGCTGATATGGTACATCCTGCGCCATGCGTCCAGGATGTCGTTAGAAGCTCACTTTCGATAAGTTCGAATTTATCGCCGTCATAGAAAAAATCGATGGCGCGTTCAGCCCCTTTTAAGCGCGGCCCTTTAATCAAAACATGCCGTGCTCCTTTTTTATGGATTATGGAAGCTGCCGTACGTACCTGCTCGTGGTTTTCAATGCTGATGCCGCTAAGCTGTTCGGCTTCAAATATATTTGGCGTAACAACTTGAGCCAGAGGAAGAAGCTTTTCCGCAATAGCCTGATTCAATTCAGGATTTAACGGTTCGCCACCGCCTTTGCAAACCATCACCGGATCAAGCACATAATTATCTATATTGTGTTTTTTTAGATACTCTTTTGTAAGATCGACAGCAAAAAAACTTCCTAACATTCCCGATTTAACCGCGCACACCCCAACACCTTTAAATATTGTTTCAAGCTGGGCACGGAGCGCATCCTCTGATAACGGAAAAACCTTATGCGACCAGGAATTATCAGGATCCATCGTGGCAACAAGCGTTACCGCAGCCATACCGTAAATTCCATATTCCGCAAAAGTTTTTAAATCCGCTTCGAGTCCTGCGCCTCCAGACGCATCAGAGCCGGCAATTGTAGCAATCTTAGTCATCATATCTGTATCATAAAAATCAACAACTACTTCGTCAACTACCTGGTAATGCTGAAATTAACGGACAAAAGCACCGACTTCCAACATAACCTGAAATACCGTTATACTAATGCGTCATGTTCTGCCTAAACGCCCTCCTGCGCGAAATCCCCTCAATGGAAGAGCTCCTTTCCGCGGACTGGGCGCGCGCGTTTTTCGCCGCGGCAGGGAGGGACGGGGTTAAGGCCGCGCTCGCTCTGGCGCTTTCAGACCTCCGGCGCGAAATACACGGCGGCTTCCGGCCCGAGCCGCCTCTTTCCGAACTGGTCCGCCGCCGCGCCGAAAGCCGCCTTTAC
>JAITHM010000054.1 GCA_031279965.1 Spirochaetaceae bacterium | reverse complement strand
AAGTGCTGGAGTTTATCCGCACTATTTCTGAACAAGGGCTTAACTCCACAGGCGGTCTTTCCAATGTGTCCAACGGTATGCCCAAGGCGGTGCGCCCCATCGTAAACTCGTTTATGATCGCGATGGCGATTAACTGCGGGCTGACTTCGGCCATCGTCAACCCCTGCGAGCCGGAACTTAACCGCGCGGTTAAGACGGCGGACATCATCATGGACAACAACCTCTACGCGGACTCGTTCATGGAAGTGTAACGGCGCGCGAGCGTAACGGCGTGTGAACGCCGAAGCAAAAAGCGGGCGGCAGAATTTATCTGCCGTCTGTTTTTTTACGCCTAAGTGGATACCCTGGCTTGAAAATAGAATATTCTTCGGGCACGGCAAGTTTGCCTTCTTTATAATCATGAAAATTTTTGTATCCACGGGATTTTAATCGGTACATAACTGAATTAACATCAATAACAAAGTATTCATTCGTATAATAGACAGTTTTTATGCGTTTTTTGCGGATAAGTTGTTCAAAATCATCTATCGTGGAAAATTCAACAAATTGCTGCGGGTTTAACTCAACTACCGGAACAAAGTTGGGCGATGATGTGCAGCCGCCCAACATCAGTAATGCCATTACGCTGATAACGCACTTCATTCTTCTTGTGATACAAAAATCTCGTGTAACCTCTCTAAATCATCGGCGGAAAAATATTCAATCTTGATAAGGCCGCCATTCATATCACCTTCAATTCTTACTTTAGTTCCCAGCGCCTTAATAAATTTTTCTTCAAGTGAAGCAAGTTCTATATCGCGTTTAACCGGCACGGCATTTTTTTTCGCGCTCTTTCCGGCGGCAGATTCCCCGCCGCTGCCTTCGCCAGAGGGAGATGCGCCGTTCATTTCCCCAGCACGTTTTTCTGTTTCGCGGACAGAAAGCGTTTGGGCAATAATATCCTGAAAAAGAGCAATACGGGTAACCGTATCATCAATAGAAAGAAGCGCCCGCGCATGACCGGCGGTAATCGTCCCTGTTTTAAGCGCCTCCTGAATTGCCGGCGGCAGTTTTAACAGCCGTATTGAGTTTGCCACTGTTGCACGATTTTTTCCAACCTTCGCCGCAACGCCTTCCTGGCTTAAACCAGAAATATCCATAAGTTGTTTGAATGCGGCAGCTTCTTCAATGGGATTTAAATCTTCACGCTGCAAATTCTCAAGGATCGAAACCAGAAAACTTTCTTCTGGGGTAAATTTTCTGATGATCGCGGGTATTTCTGTAAGGCCGGCAAGTTTTGCCGCACGAAGGCGGCGCTCCCCGGCAATAATGATGTATGCGTTCTTTGCCGTTTCTTCAACAAGAATCGGCTGCAGCACGCCATTTTTCTTGATTGTGGCGGCGAGTTCTTCCAGTGCAACAGGTTCAAATGTCTTTCGCGGCTGATTGGGGTTTGCAGTAATATGCTCAATATGAAGCAGCGCGGGGCCGCCGGCAGAAAAAGCATCGGGGAGTTTATCTCCGCTTATCGGGAGGAGTGCATCAAGACCCTTTCCAAGCCCGCCGATTTTCGGCGTCATCGGCGTCCCTCCGGCGCTTGAGTTTGCCCCTGCCCGCGGTCATCCCGTCCGGTAATGATTTCAGCGACAAGGCTTTGATACGCCAGTGCACCGGCACAGGAAGGATCGTAGCGAGAGATGGGAAGCCCGTGCGAGGGCGCTTCGGAAAGCCGCACATTACGCGGAATAATAGTTGTGTAAACTTTGTCCTTAAAATACGCGCTTACCTGTTTAACAACATCCTGAGCAAGTTTTGTTCGTCCATCATACATCGTAAAAAAAATGCCTTCGATAAGCAGGCGCGGATTAAGACTTTGCTGAATCCGCTTAATCGTTTGCAACAGCAGCGTAAGCCCCTCTAGCGCGAAATATTCAGTTTGCATGGGAATCAAAACGCCATCAGCAGCCGCCAGGCCGTTGATGGTAAGCACGCCAAGCGACGGCGGACAATCAATAAGAATAAAATCAAAGCCGCTTTTTATCGGCTGAAGTGCCGTGCGAAGATATATATCCTGATTTTCTGCGCCGATAAGCTCGACTGTTGCACCGGATAGATCGATATTTGCCGTAATTACGGAAAGATTTTCGATCATAGTCTGACGAATAGCATTTTGCACGGGGATTTCTCCAGCAAGGATTTCGTAAATGCCGCGGTTATCCGGCTTTATCCCGACACCGCCGGAGAGATTCGCCTGCGAATCAAAATCGACCAGCAATGTCTTTTTACCGGCTTCGGCAAGATAGGCGCCAATGTTAATTGCGGATGTTGTCTTTCCTACACCACCCTTCTGATTTACAAAAACAAACGTTTTTCCCACAACTAAACTATAAACGATTTTTCGCTCTTTAAGGAAGAGGTGGTTAACAGAGCGCATTCTCTTCGGTGCAGCGCTGCGCAAGGTGTATTGCTTTAACAATAAGCTGATGAAAACACACGCCTTCCGCCTGGCTTATTCCGGCACGGGTAAATACATCACGGAAAAATTCCTCATGTGCAGCACGGCCTGTCAGAGTATAAAAGCCTAGTCCGGCAAGTTCATTACAAATTGACGCGGCCAATCTGCTTGTTTCAGCAACACTGAGGGGCTGCCAGCTTCCTTGCGGCGGTTCTTGTGCCCCGTGCAATGTCCGGTAAAGTTCGTAAGCGTATATTTGAACACTGTGTGATAGATTTAATGAGGGGAAACTGCCGTGTGCAGGAATATGCGATGACAGGCCGCACAGGGCAAGTTCGCTTTGTTCCAAACCCGTCCGTTCATTGCCAAAGACAAGCGCCGCCTTTGTCCCGTCGCCTGGATAGTTTTTGACAAATTCAGCCACCTGGGCAGGATCCAGTGTAACAGTTTTACGCCGTCTGCCGCGCCGACGTGTCGTGCCAATAATAAGAGAACAATCGTCGATTGCCTGGGCAAGATCGTCAAAGCGGCGGGCATGTTCCCAGATGTTTTCCGCATGAACTGCACGGGCACGCACAACGGCCTCGTCCATAGGGGATGGCGCAACAAGCCGTAACGATGTTAAGCCGCCGTTCATCATCGCACGGCACACAGCTCCAACGTTGCCAGCTTCGGATGGCCGGCAGAGCACCACCACAATATCATCAAGTTTCATTATCAGATAATTTTATGCTATACTTGCACGATGAGGAAGATATTTGCAGGGAAAAAAGCCCTTGTCATAGGCGGTACTGGCGGTATTGGCCGTGATATAACGGTTAGTCTTGCTAGTCACGGGGCAGATCTTGTCGTGATTGGTTCCAGCAACGAGCATGCCAATCAGCTTCGCACGGAACTTACCAGGAGCGACACCGTGTTTCAGTGCCATGTAATTAAGCTTGATGCGGATAATGCCGTCAATGCCGTACTCTCGTGCTGTGCCGCTCCGGATATTGTTGTCTGTGCTTATGGCCCTTTCCAACGGAAACCCCTTGCCGAAACAACTCAAGATGACTGGCGGCGCCTTGTCACAATGAATCTTATCCTGCCGGGCAGTCTTGTATCAGCGTATCTGGGCGGCATGATAGAACGGCGCTGGGGACGGATTTTGCTTTTTGGCGGCACAAATACCGCCTCTATCCGGGGGTGGACAACGACGGCACCCTATGCGGCGGCGAAGACCGCACTTGGGACGCTGGCAAAATCTGTTGCGAAGAATGCTGCGGTGTTTGGCGTAAGCTGCAATGTAATCTGTCCAGGTCTTACCGATACAATCTATCTTGATGATGCCGCACGGAATTATAACCGTAAACATTCACCAACCGGAACGCCGCTCCACAGTCAGGATGTCGCCGCATTTGCACTGGAAATACTCAAAAATCCCCATATAAACGGTGCAGTTCTTTCTATTGATCAGGGTATAGAACTTTCGGCTGTAATATAAAACGCACACGGTTTATTGAGGAAGCAGTACCGAGTTAATTTGAACATCGCGGTCGCGTGCGGCGTCAATTACCATAATCTCGGTTATTTTACCCCGTGGTTCAAGGTGGGGCGGCGCATCACCAATCAGAATAACCAGCTTGCGTGCTTCAGGCCGCCACTGGTACTTTGTGATGCTTTCATATAAGCCTTCATGAACTGCTTCAGGAATATCCCCCCCCCCCACTGCTTGAAGGGCGCTGAGTGTTTTTTGAAACACGCCAAGATCAGCTGTAAACGGATACACGCGGGTAATATATGCATCTTTGTAGTCACGAAATGCGACCACACCAACACGCAGGCTTAAAAAATTGGAGAGCATTCCCTGTGCCGCGGCAACAAGGCGCATACGCAGCGCGGTAATATCATTGCGCATGCTTGCCGTCGTATCAATACAAAGTACTACATCAATATCATGTCCTGCTTCCTTCTGAAAAATCGCCCCCAGCGTCTCTACAATATCTTCTGGCCCGCGCGAACGAAACACGCGTCCTCCGGTAAGACGGCTTAAACGGTCGAATGAATCTTCCGTATCTTTCATGTAATTCAAATCAGGGGGGCCGGGAAGCGGATCCTGAGTTATTTCAAGCACAAAAGGATTGTCCTTAAACACCCCCTGGTAATCGGCATGAGGCAAAGTAAAGGCACGTATATTAAAATAGGTACCGTTAACAACATACACCTCGCCATTACGAGTATACGGATAGCCAAACTGAATGAAAAAAGGAATATAGACGTGAAACGCATCGATGCCAAGTTCAGGAACAAACTCCGGTGTGGAATCAATTAACGACCAGCTATTATGCTGCGGCAGCGGATGACCATCGATGATGCGAAGCTCGTCACCATTTACCGGATTCCATACATTGGTACGGTAGGCGTAATTAGGTTCACGAAAACTTGGATCCCGTGTTGTTTCAACAAGCAAAACTGATGCAACATCATGCTTCTTTCTGATATAAAGATGATAGCCGCCATCAGCTCCCTGCGATACCCAGACATCACCGCCGCCTATGTTTAGATCCTGCGCAAAAATGAGCATTGTTTGAAACAACAGAATACACAGGATGGAAAGTTTTCCAGACCTCATACCCTTTTATCGGCAGAAAACAGCGAGGAATTAAGAAGTTTTTACTTTTTATCTACGGGGCAGGTGTAGGGACAGTTATGGTGATTCAAGAATAAACACGTATTCAAGGCGTGAAAAATCTATCGTGGGCTCAAGTTCAACTTCGAGCGAAGTTTCATACTCATGAAAAAGCACCATGTTGACACGGCCTATATTGATGCCGGCAGGGTACACACCGCCCATGCCAGATGTAACAACAACATCGCCGCGCAGCATGCTGTCACGCGCGCGTTTGTCAATCGACTGCATAAGGAGCGGCTGGTTAAGGTTTCCTTTGCCGGAACTTATGCCTTCGTAGCGGCTCTGCGAAAAACGGGCGGCAACAAAACAATGTTCGTCGTAGAGGGGGAGCACAAGGCTTTCGTACTGCGCTGCCTGTACAATTTTTCCTACAAGCGCTTCAACGCCGTTCTGATAGGCAATAACCGGCATATCTTTTTTGATGCCATGGGCAGCGCCTTTATTTACCACAAGTGTTTGGAAGAGATTGTCTGGATCGCGTCCAATAATCTCGGCGGGGGTGTATTTAAATTGAAGCACCTGCGAAAAGCCAAGCTGTTCACGGAGGCGGTAATTTTCCTGCTGAATCTCGGCAGCACTTCGCTCAAGTTCTTCGTAGCGGGTCATACGGTCAACAAGCTCTTTGTATTTTTCACGCAGGGCGGTAAGTTCACCAATCGAATTAACCGTGCGCGATACAAATGACGTTATTGAATGCACTCCACCGCGTACGCCGGAAAATACAGAAAGCCCTGTATCGCGTATATCAATTACAAAACTCCGCGTAGAAAATAAAAGAAGCGAAAACGAAATAAAAATAAGAACGGCGAATACATAGGCATCAGCGCCTAGTCGTTTGCGAACTTTTCCGGCGGTCTCGCGTATCGCCATGATTTATCCGTTCAGACTATCGTAAATACTGCGCGTTGTATCGAATCCGCGTACAATATCAAAGTACTTGCCTGCACCCAGCGCAACACACTCAAGCGGATTTTCCGCAAGAATAACCGGAACACCGGTTTCTTTGGAAATCAGTTTAGGCAGTCCTTTTAAAAGTGAACCGCCGCCTGTCATTACAATGCCCTGTTCTACAATGTCAGCGGCAAGTTCCGGCGGCGTTTGGCCCAGCGTAATTTTAATTTCGTCAATAATCTGGGTAATTGGATCTTTCAACGCCTCGCGCACTTCAACACTGTCAATTTCCAGTCTGCGGGGAAGACCGGTAATTGCATCGCCGCCTTTGATTTCAACTTTTTCGATCGTTTTGTCGGGCGCGGCGTTGCCAATTTCTATTTTAAGGCGCTCGGCCGTCTGCTCGCCAATGATCAGGTTGTGGACGCCGCGGACATGTTTGATTATCGCTTCGTCAAATTCATCACCGCCAAGCCGTATCGCGCGGGTAACCACCATACCGCCCAGCGATATAACGGAAGTTTCTGTTGTGCCGCCGCCAATATCACAGATCATGTGGCCGGCCGGCTCAAAAATTGGAATATTTGCTCCAATTGCGGCGGCACGGCTTTCCTCAATAACAAGCACATCACGAGCGCCGGCCTTATAAGCGCTCTCTTCAACGGCGCGGCGCTCTACTTCTGTAATGCACGACGGAATACCTATGATCATACGGGGGCGTACAATACGGTAACGGGGAATTGCTTTTGAAATAAAATGGCGAATCATTTTTTCAGTTGATTCAAGATCGGCAATTACGCCGTCACGCATGGGGCGTATCGCAATAATATTCTCCGGCGTTTTCCACAGCATTTTTTTAGCATCTTCGCCTACGGCCATTACTTTTTTTGTGCCGCGTTCCACAGCAACAACTGACGGCTCATCAACAACTATGCCCTTACCACGAATATAAATAAGCGTGTTACAGGTGCCTAAATCTATACCAATATCCGATGACTTAATGCCAAACATAGCAATTACTCCTCTTAATTCCTTACGTTCATTAAAGATTCAGTTTTTCCCGTACCGGCGTATAGTTTGGATCAAGGCTATACGCCCGCCTCCATTCAGCCCGCGCACGGTAATAATCATTGCGCATATCATACAATACGCCAAGCCGGTAATGGGCTTCGGCATTTTCTCCGCCTTCACTCAGCACCGTGCGGATTTGCAGTTCTGCTCCGGCGGTGTCTCCTTCGTTCGTTAATATCCCCGCCAAAAGCAAGCGTGCCTGCGCAATGGCGTTCCAGTCCCGCGATACTTCGATGGCTCGCATAATATACGGCCGCGCAGAGCTTGCATCACGAAGTTCAATATACGAACGGGCAATAGCAAGCAGCAGTAAATCTGACGGCCCATCTTTCTCTTCTTCTGCGTTTAATGCTTCTGAAAACGCAACGATACTATTCTCGTAATCATGGACGGATGCATAGGCAAGCCCTAGAAACTGGGGAATGTCCTCTGCATAAAATGCCGCTGCCCGTGCTTCTTCAAGATACCGCACACACAATTCCGCGTAAGCAGGCCCTTTGTAATGATAGGCACGTCCTAACGCATATTTGATACGCCCGTCATGTTCGCCCTGCTTGGTAAGCTGCGCCTTTCGAAGCGCCCAGATTGCCCGGTCAATATATGAAAGCATATCAAAATTATTTATCTGTGCGATAGCAATTTGATAGGCAGAAAACCCATGAATCATTAATAGAAAAAAATCCATTGGTTTTTCCTGAAGCTCATGTTCACTTACTTCAAAAGCGGCAAGATAAGAACCATCCTTCCACAATTGCGCAAGATCTTTGTTATTGCTGCCGGAACTGCTTTTCTTGCCGGAAAAAAAAACAATTATTCCGGTAATAATCAGCGCGGCAGCGCAAATACCGGCAATAATCTGGACTTTGTGCCGCCTTTTGACACGCCCCCCATAATCAAACCGTGAATTTCGCCCGGGCATATAATCACTATCTAATAGTATATCGACAAAAATTGCAACTAGGGCAATGCTAATTACCAGATCAAGACGCACTATTTGGGCGCATTTTTGCGGGCATGCCCGCAAAAACCGCATCCGAAGAGGCACGCGCAGCGTGTCTTTTGATGTAGTTGCCGCGATGTAGCGCTCAGCAAAGTTGCCATATTTGTGTTGCGCAGGTTCTGCTTCGCACGGCCTTTCCTGGGTGAATGGGGCGCGCGAAACGTTGAGCGCGTCCCTCCGGTAAAGTTAGTGGACAGTGAGCAGTGGGCAGCGGCTTCTGGCCAGAATACGTTACCTACCGCTGAAGTCGCCGTTAGCTAACATATACCAGCCAAAGTCTACCAACTACCCACTGCCCACTGCCAACTATTCCCTGCGTGACATTTCTCCCGTCCTGTGTGTATAACTTCGATTACCCGTAAATAAACTACCGGCATTCAGGGAGTGCTGAATATTTCCTGGATGCTGGAACTCTTGCACCTCAAAACTTTGCTTGACAGCAGGTGCAAAGTAACCTTACAATCTAAAGCATGATGTGTTTACGTATTTGTAAAAAGCGCCGCGAGTTCCGGTGCGGGGCGGTCTGGCCATGACTGCGCAAAGAGCAGCCGGGTTTGCTGTTGAAACGCGCGTTTCTATGACGCTTGTTCGTATTCCTTCCTTCTTAACGCCGCTTTCCGCGTTAGGCAGCCTCTTCCGGCCAGAATCCACTGAAAATAGACAACCGACAACTGAAAATATAGGAGAAAAGAAAAATGAAACAAGAAATTAACATCCGACAGATTAGGTACGATGCGGAAGAGGTGTTTAGAATCGGCGGCTTTTACTGTTCCGAAGCGATAATCTCTTCGCTGCGGAAAAACGTAGACCCCGATATGCCGGAGGCGCTGGTTGCCGCCGGTTCGGGCTTCCCTATCGGCGTGGGACGGGCGAAGTGTATGTGCGGCGCGGTTTCAGGAGCCGTCGTCGCCCTTGGGTATTTTTTTGGAAGAACGACGCCGACAACGCCCACCGACCCCAAGAGTACCAAAACGATGGAGCTTGCCTTTGAATTGCAGGAGAGCTTTCGGAAAAATCACAAAGGCGTTTTATGCTGCCATATACACACCAAAGATATGGATATGGCAAGCGGCGAACACAAGGCGCAGTGCGTCTCGTTTACCGGAGAGATGGCCGCGAAGACCGCCGAGATTCTCGCGCGAGAACTCAACTTAAAAGTTGTGTGAAAGGGGGTATGCTGTGAAATTTATCAAAAGTATACCTATGGCTATTTGCGGCGTATCTCTGGCGCTTGCCGCTCTGGGAAACCTTTTTGCACAGAACAATATGCCGGCGC
>JAITHM010000042.1 GCA_031279965.1 Spirochaetaceae bacterium | reverse complement strand
AAACGTCTGGCATTGCTATAACCGCTTCGTCGCCGCTTTTCATACGCAGAAGCCGCGCAACATTACGAACCGGCCCAAGTACCGGTATCCCATCAAGATCCTGCCCAATCCGTTCTTTTTCGTCATCCAAAAAAGCGACAACCTCGCCCAAAACTGCTTTGCTTCTGATTTCGTTGGCAAGTGTTCTGCCGGCAAAACCCGCTCCGATAATATACAAACGGCGTATTTTTTTTGCCCTCATTTTACTTCCTTTCAAGCGTTTCAAAAGCTAGATCGATGCTGAAAGCTTCTCCATACAAATCAAGTTTGATTTTTGCCCGCCCTTTTCGCCGGTCAACCTTGACAATCTGCCCTTCAAGCCCCTTGAGCGCCCCCTCCACAACAATAATTCGCTCATATTCGTTAAAATAAACTTTGGATATGCCAACGAGCCCCGCCGGATGTTTGATAAAATGCAGAACGGTCTCTAAATTACGTCCGCCCAACGGCACTACCTGCGAATTAGACGGCAAAAACCGGAAGAAATTGTCCATTTTTCGCAAAGCGTTCAAACAGTCGGACACAGAATCTTCTTCACGCAGCGCACTAAAAAGATAACCGGGGAATACAGGCAGCGTCTTTTGAATAGCCTGCTTCCCCTGCCGCCGTTCAAGCAACACCCGCCTGGGAAAATAAATCGGAAAATCCATTGCCGGATGCAACGCCCGGAAAAGTGTTACGAACCGTTCTTCCGCTCTTGTTTTCACTTGCAGCGCATAATACATCATAAACACCATATCGTATCAAAAGCGGCAGACATGGTCGAGCTCTTGCAGAAGCATCCAGCAATTCAAAATTTGAAGATAAACGCCAGTTAAACCTGAAAAAAGGCAGACTCTACGTACGGCAGCCTTCAAGATCACGCAGCCGTTTTTCATCAAGCTCGATGGCCAAATTCTTTTCCTGTGTGGGAATTACACGGCCACGCGGGCAATTTTTAGCACGGCGCAGATATTTAACTTGAGTGTAAAAGAGATCGCCTTTACCGGCGTTTCTGCCTTTTGAATAAAAAAGCGCAAGGTTTCCTGCATCAAGCAGAATGTTCAGCGGCACAGTCTTTCCCGCACGAGTTTTAACAAATACATAGGATCCAGGAAAATCCCGCGTATGCAGCCAGAGATCGTTGCCTTTTACATGGCGGCGCAGAAGTTCGTCGTTTTCCGCCGCCGAACGCCCTACGATGATAAGCCAGTCTCCCCGCTTAAAACTCAACCCGGGCCGTATTTTGCCGTCCCGCCGCACCGGACGCGCCTCTTTTGACATAAGCCGTTTCTGAAGACGCAAGGGATTTGTTTCAGCAAGAAGCGCTGTTAACAAGCTTTTTTGACGGTCAATTTCGCTTATACAGGCGGCAATTTCCTCCTGCACACGTTCAAGGCCATGCTTTGCCTTCCGGTATTGGTCAAAATAGGCGGCGGCGTTCTCCTGAGCTTTCTTGGCAGGATCAAGTTTAATCCTGATCGTTTCGTTGGCGGTAAAAAAGTCCGCCGTCTCAAGCCACTCATCCCCCGGTTTAATCATCGAAATATATGCCAAAATAAGCTCGCCATACTGTTTGAGGCGGTCTGCTTCGGAGTACGCCTTTTCTTTTGCCTTCAGCCGCTCAAGTGCGGCATCAAGACGGGCGGTGCTGCCTTCAAAATTTTTAAGCGCCTCGGCGCGGAGTGCTTCCAGCGAAAGCGCCGTGCCGTGTTCTGCATACCAGTCGTCAAGACGTTCATTAAAAGACCCGCTGCCAGGCAGTTCCCGGATGTGCAGTGCTGGTGCTGCCATTTTTTCAACACGTGAAGAGGCCGGCGCCTCTGGTTGAGAAGCTGCGCCGGCGGCACTGTCCCAGCCGCCAATACCGCGGTACACTTCACCTGAAATTTCACCGCGTTTTGGCAGGCGGCGCATTGCATCAATAATCACGCCGTTTTCAGCAGTAAGGAGTATATTTGCCGCATTTGACCAGAGCCTGACTAACAGAAAGAAACGTTCAGTACCACGGCGCATGATAAGGCGTATGACGCGGTCACTTCCAATTTGCGTTATCTCTTCAATGCGGGCGTTCCCCAGGCGTGAGCGAAGCAATTCAGCAAAACGGAGCGGCTTTTCACTTTTGGGAACAGTGCGCTGTGTTAGATGAATCCGGCACACACCCGGCCTTATTACGATAAGCAGATTTTGTGCACCGCTCCGTCCGTAAACGGCAAGGTTGAGCGTGTGGAAATTGCTTTGGGTAATTTTCTGAATCTGCGCCCCCTGGAGGTCAAGTTCCTGTATAACAAGATTAATCTCTTTCCAGTTTAGCGACACTTATTTTGCCTCGTCGGCAATCTCGGAAAATTTGAGAACGACAAATTTAAATATTTCGATAAGTGCCGGATCGAAGTTAATGCCAGCACTGCCAATAATGACACGTTCAGCAACCGTATGACTTATAGCTTTGCGATAGGGACGTACCGAGGTAAGACTGTCATAGACATCAATAATTGCCATGATACGTCCGGGTAGCGGAATATCAACCCCCTTTAGTTTGCGCGGGTATCCTGTACCATCCCATTTTTCATGATGTGTTCCTGCAAAAATTTTTGCGTAATACAAAAAAAGATTTTGTTTTGTTTGTTTTTCAATTTCCTTGATTGCAGCAACGCCAAAAATAGTATGCTGCTTCATAAGCTCAAATTCTTCAGGTGAAAATTTTGCTGGTTTATTAAGAAGCATATCACTAATAGCGATCTTTCCTACATCATACAACTGAGCCGCCGGGATAAGATATTCAAGATTCCATTTTGAAACTTCATTATGATAGGTGCCTTTTTCAATCATTTTATCAAGAAACAACTTAATATATTTTTGGGTTCGTTCAATGTGTCCGTTGTTTGCATCGTTGCGGAATTCAACAAGCTCTGCAACAACGCGGAGTATTGCATTCTGAAGTTCGTTTACTTCGTTTGTTTTTGTATCAACTTTTTTTAATAAATCATCATTGTATGCTTTCAGTTTTCGCGTTGCTTCCCGCATGGCAAGATGATTTTCAATGCGTTTTACAAGAAGCGGCGGTGAAAAAGGTTTGGAAACATAATCTATGGCGCCAAGCGAAAGCCCTTCAAGTTCGCTTCCCGGATCGTTCTTTGCCGTAAGAAAAATTACAGGAATATCAGCATATTCAGGATCTGTTTTAAGTCGTTTAATGGTCTCGTAACCATTCACATCAGGCATTTCTATATCAAGTAAAATTAAATCAACTTCAAGATTCGGGAGAATTTGAAAAAACGATTCGGCAGTATTGATTGGAAAAACCGCATACTTGTCTTTAAGGATATTTTTTCCTATTGTAAGATTTACCGCATCATCATCAACAAGGACGATAACCGGTTTATCACGTATCATAGCAACTCTCCGCGAGCAGTTTAGCATTTTTATGTATAATACGACAGCCCTGTTCTTTATCCTGCTGTATGTCCTGCAATGAAAGAAACTTGTGCTCAAGAATCTTCAACTTACCGGAAGAGGGGGAGTTATACCGTTTTCTTTGATTGCTTTTTCAAGACGATTATTTTGTTGTTTAAGCGACAAAATATAAAAGTTAATACCGCGCAATGCGTTATAGAGAGCATGTCCTTTTTCCTCAAGTGCGGCAGTGTTAATATCAGTGTTGTTTTCAAGCAGGCTTTCAGCAATAAGAAAACTTTCGCACATCGCGGGAAGTTCAAAAGCGATTTCTTTAATCAACGACAGCGTTCTTGCCCCTCCATCAGAAAAATCAAGCGGAAAGACATTGTTATACCCGGCGGTGCAGGCATTATGCAGTGTGTTCTGTGTCATAAGATGCGTTTTTTATCCCCTATAATTTATGATATTGGTCTAATATCGAATAGAAAGTTATTGTATTAGATTATTCCAAAGTTGTCAATAATAAGAAGACAATGAAGGTTTAGTCTAATAGGCGAATAGAGATGACAGACGGGCATATAGTATGTCGTATTTTAGGTAAAAGTATAAAACGACTGCGTTTGAAATATAAATGGTCTCAGGAAATCCTTGCCGAGAAAGTTGATATTTCTGCAAATTTTTTGAGTAATATAGAAAATGGCAAGACATGGGTTTCTCCACAAACGCTTGCCGGGTTTGCGAATGCCTTTAACATTGAGCCGTATGAACTTTTTCTGCCGGCCAGGGAATTGCCTGCTACCTATTCCTGCCTTATTAAACGCTATGCGGAAGAGACAAAAGCGATGATTACCGTTTCGCTTGATGAAATAACTCGAAGGTTCACGAATTCGTAACGAACAGCCTCTCACCTATTGATATTGACTTTCCCATTTTTTTCAGCATAGGATGGTATTTAGGGGTTATGGACAGTGCCCATGACTATTGACGTTTTTATAAAAATGCCTTATAAGATACATTCGAAGTTTATTTTATTGACAAGGAGATATCTGTGATGAAAAATACAATGAGAGATAATATTCAGTTTTACACTTCTTTGATGTCCGGGAAAGTAAAAAGAAAAATCATAGGTGTGCAAAATAGATTTTCATACGAAAATGTTGCCAACAACCCTTCTGTAAAAAAATATTTGATTCCGTTTTTAAAGAATCAAATACAGCCTTCTGACAATGTTCTTGACTATGGCTGTGGGAATGGTATATTATTACCTATTATTTCTCAATTTTGTATTGGGGGGGGGGGGGTAATTGGATTTGACATCGTTCCTGTCTTTATTGATGCTGCGAGAGATTTATTATTAAAAAATAATATTAAGAATTCTTCTGTTTACAGTGCTGCTGAATTTAATGAAAGTTTTAAAGAAAATTATTTTGATGTTGTCATTGTTAATGATGTTTTGCATCATATGGACAATCCAAAAGAAGCTGTAGAAAATATTTACAAACTGTTGAAACCAGATGGAAAACTAATAATATTAGAGCCTAATAGATTAAATCCAGCCATATTGATATTGCATGCTGCCGATCCGAATGAACAAAAATGGTTGAAAATGGGTTATTTTAAATATTATGAAAATATAACGCGCCCTTTGTTTAAGATAATAAAAAAAGATTGGTCTCCTTTGGTCTATGGACCATCGTCACGACTAGTGCTTTTGATGGCAGAAATTTCTGAAAATTTCCCTTTTAAATTATTACGATGGATTCTTCCAAGATTATATTTAATATTTAAAGTTATTAAATAAAATCTCCCATAGTTTTAATTTTATTATTGATTTTCTGAATAACGCAATTAGCGGCCCGGCGAATAATACGGTTAACAATGTTCCTATCCCAATATCACTTTGCGTCAGGATGCCGCCGCAAACACAGAGTGCATCAGTTCCAATTCGTATCCATCTAAACCAATTTTGTTTTTTTATTTTTTCAGCGATAATAATTGCAATTGCGTCGTAAGGCGCCATCCCCATATTTGTTTCAATATAAACAGCCGCGCCAAAATACAAGATAGGCATTCCTAACACAAAAGAAACTATGCGTATTTGAAGCGAAAAAGCGTCAAATACAG
>JAITHM010000033.1 GCA_031279965.1 Spirochaetaceae bacterium | reverse complement strand
CGGCGCATCATGCTTAATTATATGAAAGCACCCCGCCTTATTAAAGGCACCGGAAAACGTTTTGCTCTGGGACAGCTGTCTTGTTCGTTTCGCGCACATCGGATATAATTCAATAATGGCTTTTGAAATACGGGCGACCGGCAGGGCAGTTCCGCCGCGCCGCGTGACCAACCAAGACCTTGCAGACCGTGTTGATACTACCGACGAATGGATTAAATCACACACCGGAATTGGTGCGCGGCACATTGCCGATGAAGGTATCGCATGCAGCGATTTAGCGTTCCAGGCGGCAGAGGCGGCTCTTTCTCAACTTGCTGAAACAAACGGTGAGTCCGCCGCTATGCTTGCGGCAGACCTTGACCTTATCATTTTGGCGACAACCTCGGCTGACTATATCGGTGTTCCTTCAACTGCCTGCGTGCTTCAGGATAAATTGGGGGCGCGTAACGCCGCCGCCTTTGATATAACCGCCTGTTGTACAGGCCTTGTTTATGCGCTTGAAATCGCAGCAGGCCTTCTTGCAATGAACGTGCACCGTAAACGTGCGCTTGTAATAGGATCAGAACTTCTTTCACGGATTACCGACTGGAGTGACCGGGGAAGCTGTGTGCTTTTTGGTGACGGTGCAGCGGCCATTATACTGGAAAAAACAGACGCACCCCGGGAAGGAGCCGGCAGACGCGGGCTTATACAGAGCATACTCCATGCTGACGGTTCAGGCGCGCAGGCGCTCTTTGTACAAGGCGGCGGTACCCGCGATCCCTTCAAGGCCGGCGAGGTGCTCACTAAACAGCCCCATCTTATAATGGATGGCAGAATCGTTTATAACTTTGCCGTTAAAGCGCTTACCAGCACGATTGAAGAACTGCTCCAGGCAGACGGAATCACTATAGATGCGGTTCGCTGGATTATTCCCCATCAGGCAAACGCACGGATCGTCAATGCCGCCCAAAAACGGCTGGGTATCAGCGATGACAAGCTCTATCTGAACATCGAAGAATATGCAAACACATCCGCCGCATCGATAGGTATTGCTCTTGATGAACTTAACCGCGCCCATCGTATCGCGCAGGGCGATCTTGTTATGCTTGTTGGGTTTGGCGCCGGCCTGACCTACGGCGGATCGCTCATCGTCTGGTGATAACTTCAACATGGGGGCGGATAAACGAATTACCCAACGAATACATGCCCTGATCGACACACTGCGAATAGGAATTTTCGATAAAGACGAGGCACTTGCTCTTGCTGTGCTTGTTTCAATCGCTGGAGAAAGTTTGTTTATGCTGGGGCCGCCCGGCGTTGCCAAAAGCCTTATTGCCCGCCGTCTTAAATTCGCATGGCATGAAAGTTCGGTATTCGAATATCTTATGAACCGCTTCAGTACGCCCGATGAAATCTTTGGGCCGGTCTCACTTTCCAAACTTAAAAATGAAGACTCTTATGAACGCAATGTGAACGGGTATCTTCCTACAGCAGATATTGTATTTCTTGATGAAATCTGGAAGGCAGGCCCGGCGATTCAGAATGCGCTTCTTACCGTGCTTAATGAACGGATTTATAAAAACGGCGAAAGAGAACTTTCTGTACCGCTTAAAACGCTTATCGCTGCGTCCAATGCGCTGCCTGCGCCGGACGAAGGACTTGATGCACTGTGGGACCGGTTTCTCGTGCGGCTTAAAATCGGTGGAATCCGAAAGGACGCGGACTTTCTTGCGATGCTGACGGCGCCTGATGACGGCGCAGCCGACCCCGTCCCTGCATCGCTTAAAATACATCCTGGCGAAGCAGCGGCATGGCACGAACAGGCGGCATCTATCAGACTGAGCGATATGGCTCAGCGCTTAATTGTGGATCTGCACTCTACAGCGCCCGTTTCTTCGGATGACACGGCAGCCTCGACTGATGCCGCTGCCGGCAAAATGTTTTTTATTTCTGATCGCCGCTGGAAAAAAATTGTCAAGCTGCTCCAGCATGCGGCACTGGTTCAAGGACATAATGAAGTCCTCCTCTCTGATTGTCTTCTGATCCGGCACTGTGTCTGGATGCGCGAAAATGATAGTGAACGAGTCTGCGACTGGGTTTTTCAGGCTGTTATTCGCCAGGCAGGCGGTGATGCCGGTTCAGCAGGGCAGCTTCGCGCAGAACTTACCCGCCTGCTTGAAGAAATCCGCGCAGAGACTCGCACCATCCATGACACCCGTGAAGAAGTGCCCCGTGTTTATCATGATGATTTTTACCGTGTGCGGCGAGGAAATCCGCCTCAACCATTGGCGACAGAACTCTTTTTAAAAAAAGCCGATGCCGAAATGCTGGGCGGAGAGGAGACTCCTGTTGTCTGCTACCGGAAAACACCTCTTGCCCAAGGTTATCTTGGACACCTGCGAACAAAGCCGGATGCAGAGGGGGCGGACTTGACGGCGCTCTTTACAGCTGAACGGACAGTCCATGCCGCACAGGGAACAACGGCGTTTTCGCTGATTATTGACGGCGAAGCGTGGACGCTGGATACCGACAGAACAGGAGATAGACGAAGGCAGCGCCGCCGTGCCGCCACCAGACGGGAAGAATGCTGGAACGAAAGGCTTGGACAGCTTCGCACACATATTGGCGGTCTTCGTGCAGCATGGATGGCGTTTTACCAATCGCTTTCTCCGGCGCAGGCGCTTTTTATCACCGATGCTGACCGAGCAGCACTCAAAAAATATATTGATGAGGCATATGATGAACTTGATATGCTTGAACTTCAAACACGGGAAATTCAACATCAGTACAAGGATCTTAAAGAAGAGGATATGATTCTTGCCCGATGAAAAATTTCATCACTTTATAAATTTTGGTTTAACTGGCAGCCGCCAAGATCGTTCGTGTCTTGCCCGCACGCTGTTTTCGACGCTGCGTACGCCGGCACATACCGGGGATATTACCTGGGGTGTGTATACCGAAGCGCTGAGAAAACTGTGCGGCAGCACTGAGCTTCGTGAAGTATGCACGACAGATGATAACGCTGCCGAATCACTTACCCGTCAGATACTCCGCTTTCTTGATGAGACAGCGCGTGCACTCCGCAATGCTGAAACGCCTTTTTCCGGCGAAGCTGAGCTGCAGAACGAAGTTCACGCCCTTGAAGCCCGTGAATTGCGAGAACTATGGCCCGATATTGCCCTCTATCTTGAAGAACAGTACGAGGGCGCTTTTAATGCAGATTTTTTTTCGCGGCTGTTCAATGATCCGGCGGAGTTCCAGAAGGCAAGAAAATACGTGTTACGCAAATGGGAAGAACTTTTTTACGCAAAAAAAAGTGCATGGGAGGAGGAATTTGTCGGTCGTGAAGCAACACGTTTTGCCGAAGAGCTTATCCGCACAGCGCAAAAGCATCAACAGACCCGGCAGGCGGTGCGGGAGCAGGACGAAACAGGCCGGCTCTGGAACCGGAACGCTGGAATCTGGCGTACAGCATCCTACGATGTTTTAAGCGAATATGCAGAGCTTTTCCGGCGCGACCTTACCCTCCAGAATCTTGCCCGCGCTTTGGGCCGCGGAGCTTTGCCGGGTAGGGCAACCGGAGACAGCGCAGCACCTGTCCAGCCGCCGCCAGGACAAGAACAGCGGGAACTTTGCGGAATTCATTTGAGTGCCAACCTAAATGTGATGCTTCCCTGCGAAGCGGCATTGCTTGGCGAAGATGCGCTGGAAAATATGTTTTATCTGCGGCTGCTTGAACACAAGCTTTTGACGTATCAGATGGAGAGCGCTGCGGAAGAACAGGCGCAGCCGCCACGGCGGCAAAAACGGCGGGAGGGGGGGCCGTTTATTGTCTGTGTTGACAGCTCTGGTTCTATGCGCGGCGAGCCTGAAAAAATTGCAAAATCACTGGTTTTTGCGCTTGTTACGAGGGCATTGCGCGGTCAACGGCGTTGTTATCTTATTTCGTTTTCCAGCGAAACCGCCGCGCTGGAACTTGACGGCCCGCATGCACTTACAGAGCTTTCCAACTTTCTTTCGATGAGCTTTTACGGTGGTTCACAGCTGTACAATGCGCTTCGTGAATCATACGCTCTGCTTGAGCGCGAAGCATACCGCACTGCCGACGTGCTTGTCGTATCCGATTTTATTCTGCCGCCGCTTGACAGCGAAACACGTGCCGCGCTGGATCGGGCACGGCGACAGCAAATATTGTTTCACAGTGTTTTAACAGGCTCGCTTGATGACTGTGCGGTAAATCACGAACTGCTTAATCTTTTTGACACGCGCCTTGTCTACGATTATTTTTAATACCCCTCCCCCCTAGAGAACATTCTATGGGGAGAGGGGAAGATCATAGGTGCAACAGTGTTTGTTCAGCAATCTTACCAGCAAGGGTCTTGTCAAAAAGTTTTTCGATAATCTTTACGGCAAAGAGCGCGGCTGTTCCTGCCCCTCTACTGGTAATAAGATGCTCATCAACAACGACTTTTTCCGCTGACCACTCTGCACACCCGCCACTGCCACACCGGACATTCGCTTCGGCGCCAGGGTAACAGGTAAACATCCGTCCGTCCAGGATGCCTTTGCTTCCCAGTACCACCGCCGGAGCGGCGCAGATCGCACAGACAAGCTTTCTCTCCGCGTCATATTTTCTGATAATGCGATCAAGTTCTTCACTTGCGGCAAGATTTGTTGAACCAGGCATCCCGCCAGGCAGCACGATACAGTCACCATCAGTCTCGTCCGCTTCGCTGATAAGCATATCAGCCATAATGGGAATGTCATGCGAACCGCGGACAAGACGATCTGTGTGAACAGCAATGCTTGTTACTTGGGCACCCGCCCGGCGCAAAAAATCAAGCGGAATAATCGCTTCAACTTCTTCAAAACCAGGCGCCAGAAAAACAAATACTTTTTTTGACATACTGCTCATCTCTCCCTGTAAATATTACATCATATTACCTTTTAAGGGTAAGGAGTTCTTGGAGAAGCTGATCGGCAGTCTGTATTGTACGCGAGTTCGCCTGGAAGCCACGCTGCGTAACGATCATATCAACAAACTGATCGGCCATATCAACGTTTGACATTTCAAGCGTACCTGAAATAATCTTGCCTTTACCGGCAACACCGGAAGGCCCAATATTAGCCATACCAGAGTTATTTGACACTAAAAAAGCTGTCTCACCGTTCTTTTCAAGTCCGCCGGGGTTGGTAAAGGTCGCAAGGGCAATCTGACCAACAGTACGTGTTTGTCCGTTAGAATAGATGCCGGTAATTTCACCAGACTGATCAATTTTAAATTCAGTCATATATCCCATTGTATACCCATCCTGCTGAACAACCTTGGTCGATGATGTTTCAGCAAACTGAGTTATCGCCCGAATGGCAGTGCCTACTTCGCCCATGTCCAGCGTAAAAAGCTGCCGCACCGGAGCACCGTCTGCATCAGGGTCAGTGCTGGGAACATCGTAGGCGACATTCATCACCACTTGACCGCCGGCATCTCCGCCTGAAACATTGCCTTCAGCATCAACTGCGCTGACGATAAGGCCGTTGTTGTCAAAGTTCACGGTAAACGCAGCCGCGCCGCCTGCCGCCGGAGGCTCCTCGGCGAGACCAGTGGCGGTGTTTGTCGCAATTTCTGCCTGCGGGTCAACGATTGTTTCAACAGTCCATGCGTTTGCCGTACCCGGAACACGGGTAAACTGAGCTTGAAGTGTATGTTCTACGCCGAAGCTGTCGAAAATACGAATCTGCGTATTCCAGGTGTTGGCGCGTATTGCCGCCGGATCGGTGGTGCCTTCCGGTATAATAGGAGTTCGTTTGTCAAGATTACAGGCAAAGTTTACCCGGCTTGTCGCACGGGCAGGATCTTTGCTTCCAACAGGGATTACAAGATTTCCTATGTCGCGGGAAACTTCAAGCAGCGTCGTACCGTCAACGTTTTCCGCCATCCAGCCTTGTACTTTCATGCCGTTGGACGGATTAACAAGCGTGCCGTCACGGTCAAGACTGAATGCGCCCGCACGAGTATACACCTTGTTGCGCCCTTCAGCCAGGACAAAAAAGCCTTCGCCGGAAATAGCAAGATCGGTGATGTTGCCCGTTGATTGCAGCGAGCCTTGCGTGAATATCGTATCAATGGACGCAATAGTCATACCAAGGCCGACTTCTTTGGGGTTAACGCCGCCAAGCTCATCCGTTGGACGCGCTGCCCCGCCAAGCTGCTGGTAGAGCATGTCTTGAAAATTTACCCGTCCGCGCTTAAAGCCGGTGGTATTTACGTTGGCAATGTTATTACCGACAACATCCATGCGTGTCTGATGATTCTGCATACCTGACACACCGGAAAATAATGAACGCATCATATCGAGTTCCTCCTCATCTTAATTGAGAGTGATGAATGAGCAGTGTTAAGGTCGACACACGACTATTCACTGCCCCCTCCCCCTCTTATTCAAATACCTTCGAAACGCGGTTCCACTGATAGTAAGAACCGTTCACAAGTACGGTGGGCTCTCCGTCGCGCGTAACTGCTTTAACAACCCCCTGCACCGTATTCCCGCCTTCAACAATTTCAACTTGCTTGCCCAACGCTGATGTCGCTTCACTACCGCCAAAAATCGCCGTGAGCCGTGCTATATCCTGCGCCATGTTTGTCATCTGTTTAAGTGACGAAATCTGCGCCATCTGTGCAACAAATTCTTTGTCTTCCATAGGAGCTGCCGGATCCTGATGGGAAAGTTGTGTCGTAAGAATCTTAAGAAAATCATTCATTTCAAGTTCCTGCTTCAAGCCTTTCCCTTCATGAATGGACTTATTGAAATTTTTTACATACTGATCATTAAGCGCCTTATCGGCGGGGCTTAATGTCATACCTACTTTTGTGTTATTAATCATCATATCTGACATAATTACTCCTATACAAATAAATTCACGCTGTTGCCAGCATACTGCGATCTTAAAACAGAATGGCCTTCATCAACGGTTTCCGTGGCGTCATCATAGCGTGCCGCGTTAAGATGGGCCGTTACTGTTTTAAACTCTTCGGCGGCGTTGCGCCTGTCCTTGCCATCCGCCCCGCTCCCGGCAAGAGCCGTGTCAAGTGATGCGCCTTCAAACCCGGACGCACGAAACGCCTCTTCAAGACTTGCAAGCTCACGTTCAAAAGCATGCAGCGCTTCGGCGCTCTCCACGATGATTTTTCCCGTGATTTTATTGCCGGCAAGCTCCAAATGAATCTTGACGTTCCCAAGCGATGCCGGATGCAGTGCAAGCCGTATCGTTCCCTCGCCGCCATCCCGAAGCATCACCTGCGCCTGACGTACAATATCGCCGTTAAGATTCTGATGCAGTTCCCGCGCTAAAAAGTTTTCAAGACTTTTCTCCGCTCTGAACTGAACCGATGACGGATCTTTTGGTGTTATGTCTGCCGCGCCTGCCGCCGCCGTCTTAAGGTCAACGACAATCTCAGTTTCTTTGCCAGATGCCGAAATAGTCTGGCGCACTGTTTCAAATGTCTGGACACCTCCAATTTGAGTTCGCTGGTCACGCACCTCAACCTTCAAGTTTTTCTCGCGTTTTGAAGGCCGCCTGTCATCTTTCGATGAGGTATCACCAGTATTTTCTTTGCTTTCGGCATGTTCCTGATGAACAGCAGCCAGATCTTGTACCGCCGAACCATGCGGTTCATTCCGGGAAGCAGCCGGCGTGTCGTGAGCTTCCACCTCTGCCGGTACGGCTTCATCATAAATTTCGGCATCACCTCCCAAGACAATTTTTTCTGATGCTTCCATCTCCGTCTCTGCACCGGCTGCTACAGCCCCCCCATCAACAGGCACGGCGCTTTCGGTATCCGCAGCACGTAACGCAATCTGTCCCCCACCCTCCCCCAAATTGAGATCAGCTTCGCTAGCAGGCCGCTTGTCCTTATCACTAGTCATGAGTTTTGAAACAGGTTCCGCATCAGAAAAATCAGATGTTTCAGCATTCAGGCTTACTTCATCAGATTTAACCGGCGGCTCCTCCCCGGCAGCGTCCAGCACTTGATTTTGCGGAACAACACCTTCCCCTCCCAGAGGAAGTGCTCCTTCAAAAATCGAACTTACCTCACGGGGGGGTTCATCCCGTTCCTCGCTGTCGTCCCGGCCGTGGGCAGCTTCAAGTTCGTGAGCGCTGTCTTGGTTGTTTTCTTCCGGTGCGGGAGGAGCCTCATTCGTGTAAGCGGCAATCATGTCGGCAAAGGGGCTTGACTGTTGCCGAAAATCGCCGGAAGGCGGCGCAGTCATTGTAAGCTGCGGCCCCATCTGGGATAAGGCTCCCGTCCAAAAACCGGATGTATTGAGCGTATCTATCACCGCTCCTTCTCCTTCGAACCATCCGTGTTGCACTGTAATATTGTCTCCGGCAATGCGGACACAAGCGCACTTTCAATCCGTTTTATAATGTGCGCCTTTTTCTATTTCGGAGTTTTTTACCGCAGGGTTAAGAGTAAAATGCTGGAATTTTGGACATATTTTGGGCCTGCATAAGTTAAGCAGCCCCGCTCTTGCGCAAACCGGCAAATTGGGGATTACTGAGCAAATGGAAGCGTCATTGTACATTCATATTCCATTTTGTGCGCGAAAATGCGCCTACTGCGATTTTTATTCACGTGCTGTGGAGCAAAGCGCGCCGGAAATTGACCGGTATCTCGCATGGTTATATGAAGAAATAGTTAGGCAACTTGAAGGCTTTCATATCACCCGGGTGCCAACTGTGTATATTGGTGGAGGAAGCCCCTCCTTTATTGGTGCGCGCCGCCTTGAAGCTCTATTTAAGTTTCTTGCGGCGGTTCTGCCCGGTAAGCCAGATGAAATGACTATTGAAGTAAACCCTGAATCTGTTGATGATGACCTTCTTGCCGCCTGTGCAGCTGGAGGGATTCAGCGGCTGAGTGCTGGAATCCAGACATTTAACGGTGCATCACGTGCTGCGCTGGGGCGGCCAGGCGGTGCTTCGGAACTTCATGCCAGGCTCAGGCCGCTTGCAGCCGGCGGCTTTGATATTTCTTTTGACCTGATGACGGCACTTCCTTATCAGAATGATGCGGTGCTTGCCGCCGACATTGAAAGCGCGCTTATATATCATCCTGTACACATATCGTTATATGATCTTTGTGTTGAAGCAGGAACGCCGCTGGCAGATCCTTCATACCAGCATCGTGACGCGCTTCATTCACCGGAAGATGCCGCATCTTTGTGGATAAAGGGCCGCGACATGCTGGAAAAAGCCGGATACCATCAGTATGAAGTCTCGAATTTTGCCCTGCCCGGTAAAGAATCGCGTCATAATACGCGGTATTGGCGTATGTATAATTGGCTTGGCGTAGGAACAACAGCGAGCGGCACACTAATCGATGACAATACCGGCTCCGGAGTGCGGTACGCCGATGGCGCTGAAGAAATGCTTTCCCGAACTACGCTTATCCAGGAAACGCTTATGATGGGCTTTCGTACGCTTGAAGGCCCGGATGCAGAGCTTTTTATGCAGCGTTTTCAAACTGATATAACGGATGTTATTCCGCAAACGCTCGCCGCCTGGCGGAAACAAGGTCTTCTTTCCGCCACAAAAACTGCGCTTACACGGAACGGCCTCCTTGTGTTAAACAAATTCCTTGCCGACTGCTTCACCGAACTTGACGCTTCTCTCATGCTTCAGTAACGCTTTTATACTTTTGCCCGCCAAACCCGAAACCAGGCATCGGAGACCCACTTGCCGGATATTGATTTCAGATTCCAGATTTCGGATTTCAGATTTCGGGGGATGGCCTGCGGACAGCGGACAGTGGACAGTGAGCAGTGGGCAGTGGGCAGCGGCTTCTGGCCGGAATACGTTAACTAACGCTGAAGTCGCCGTTAGTTAACATATACCAGCCAAAGTCTACCCACTACCCACTGTCCACTACCCACTGTCCACTACTAACTACTTGATGCAGAAAACGGGGGCGAGGCCGCCCGCCGAACTCGCATAGTAGTAGTAGGCAGCACCGTAGTAGTCGACATCACAAAAGCGAGACGAGGAGCCGGACCAGGGCGAAGCGAGCCACCACCAGTCAATCCCCCCCGCGCCGCTCTTCTTCCGGCTGTTGTCATCCGGATACGCGCTCAGCCTTCCCTGGTTCCCGCTTGTTTCCCCGCCGGACTCGGTTCCAAATACTTCGTAGTTTGTTGGCAGGAAG
>JAITHM010000031.1 GCA_031279965.1 Spirochaetaceae bacterium | reverse complement strand
CGGCAGTCCGGCGGCGGCTGGGCCGTGCGCATCGCACGGACGGGCGAATTGCGCGGTGCAGCTTTTGATTTAAACGATACTCCCGATCTTCTGCCTGCCTGTGCTGTGCTGGGATGCTTTGCCCGCGGCACAACACGGCTTTTTAACGTTGCCCATGCCCGCATTAAAGAAACAGACCGTATTGCCGTCCTAGCGGCGGAACTTGCAAAATTGGGCGCACAGTGTCGTGAATTGCCTGACGGCCTTGAAATTCGCGGCACAACATTGAACGGCGGTTTACGTCCCGCTGTGCTTAACGGGCACGGCGACCACCGCGTGGTAATGGCGCTGGCAACTGCCGGTTTGGCAATTACCGGCGGCGTAACCGTTACCGGAGCAGAAGCTGCCTCGGTAACGTACCCTGGTTATCTTCCCCTCCTTAGATAACGGTTAGCGTTCGGCAAGAACGCCGTTGCCGCCTTCCAGCGTAAGGTAGTACTCCTGCTCGCCATTCGGCACTACGGTAAACTTTGCCAAGTCTGCCGTGGTAAGGGTGTAGCCAGGTTTAGGTACAAGGACGGTAACGGGTAACGTATAGTTCCATGGCTTAATGCGCGCCGCGAAGGGGGCGTTAAGCGAACCTATGCTGATGACGCCATTAAACAAGCCGACATTGTTATCAGAATCGATAGCGGCGCTTTCTTCCATAGTAAAGTTGCCGCTGAAAACAAAAACCCCATTGCTCCCCACGACGTCGGTGGGGGGCTCGATATGGCCGCCTTTCATAACAAAGTTGCCGCCGTAACCGACAAGGACGCCATGGCCATAGGCGTTTGTGTCATTTGAAAGGATTTGGCCGTCTTCCATGGTAAAGCTGCCGCCGATTACGTACACGCCGCCGCCGCCGGACGGATCGCCGCCGCCGGACGGATTGCAGCCGTCTCGTGCATCGTTATTCCAGATAACCCCGCCACGCATAATCATGGTGCCGTCTTCAATACACACACCGCCGCCGTTGCCGTCGCGATAGTCGGGACTGCCGGATCCTTTGGCATGATTTTGGGAGATAATTCCGCCTTCCATAATAAATTCCGTACCCGCCCCCACATAGACCGCGCCGCCGTTTTTCGCGCTGCAGTCATTAATCTCGCCGCCTTTCATGATAAATGTACGGGTTGGGGTGCTGGTATAGCCCTGCAAGTAGACGGCACCGCCGTTGCCATTGCGGTTTTCCCTGCTGCGGAGAATAGTTCCTTCTTCCATAACAAAAGCGCCCCCAGGAGAGGGAGTAACTGTAATAAGCGGATTATTGTTAGAGCTGCCGCCGTCAAGCGTAATGTTCGACAGGGTAAGTTTTCCCCCGCTCATCATAAAATTTACATCTGTGATGGAATATCCGTCATCCGCGCTGGTTAAAGAGCAGTCGTTGCCTATTATTATGCTAGTGCTGCTATAGATCAGGTCTTTAAGGAGTATTAGCCGCGGCGGCTTACTGCGATCAGCGGAAAAAGAAGAAAAAGCCGTATAAAAATGTAAAAACGCCTCGTACTTAATCGTGCCATCGTTCATTTCAGTTTCGCGCAGTACAAGGGGATCAAAATTATCTTTTTGGCCAAGCGCAATGACCAGCGCCGTATCGCGCGCCGGCATAGGGTGCCTCTGCGGCGTGCCGTTCGTGTCCAGAAGCGACGCATTCTCGCCGTTTATGGTAAGTGAAAGCATCTGCCATTCTGCCGGATCAGCATTGGGGGTAATCCAGAACTCCTCCCCTTCGTAGATACCGTCCAAGCTGCCGTTTTCGGCGCTGATTGTAAAGCGCGGTTCGGTCTGCGGGTCGTAATCGCTGACGACCGGCACGCTTTCGTACGGGATGTAAAAGCCCCCGGTCGGGTTCGTATTTACCAGCGTCAGCGCGTGCACCGTCGCGGAAAGCGCGTACTTTGGCGCGGGCGGCGGGGGCGTTTGTTTGCGAGCTGAAAACGCAAACCCTTCGTAATAGTCTGCATTACATGCGGTAAAAGCAAGTGCGCAGCAGATAATGCTCCATTTTTTCATATACTTCATGTGTCGCTCCAAATTCCCCGCCTGTTTAGGCTGAACCTGACTCAAGGCCGCAGGGATGACCTTTATTGTAACGTAATTCCAGTAATATTACCAGCAGGCAGCGAAAAAATAATCCCTTCCGCCTTGCTTGCAACGCCAAACGCCGCGCTTCCCGCCTCCATAATGCCAAAGGTCTTTTCCCGTTTTGAAAGAATAATGATGATTTCTTTCTCGTCCTGCACCGAAATGCCAAAAAACTTAACCGGCCCCTGATGCATAAGCCCCCGCGCATTGATAACCGTACCGCCGCCGGCTCCTGCTTCGCGCGCAACACTCATAAATTCTTCGCTATACCCTTGATTCAGTATCGCTACGATTAAATCGCATTTCGGCTCATGCGCCGCTTCGTGTGTCATCTCGTCTCCTTCTCCGGCAGTTTCGGCGGAAGCGCCAAACATTGCCAGACTTTTTTCTACACTTTCTTTAAAAACCTTTACCACAGGAGCATTTATACCCGAAAGCGGGATGGAAAAACCAATTCCTGCACCCGGCATGTGTAAGCCAAGCCGCCTGTGCACTTCCTTAAGAAGCGTAGGAACCATCTGTTTTTGTTCAAGACAAAGAATAACGGCCTTTTCACTTTTGCCTATGCCCAGCATATCAAGAATTTCTGAATTCGCCGTGCCTTCACCTTTCGCAACAAAATGAAACCTGACATGCACCTGCTGAAAAATTGAACTTATCTGTTTTGTCTTACTCCAATCTACAATAAAAACTACCATTTGAAGTACAACAGCTTTCTGTGTGTTCATTGCGGTTCCTTCCTATTCCTCGTCATACCAAATGATTTCGCCTGCGTCTTCCATTGTAAGTACGGCGCCTCTCGCCTTCGCCTTTGCTGTCTTGACCCGGTAAACAAGCCCCATAACCTGAATGACAATGAGCGGCGCCATGGCAACCAGCGCAACAACGCCAAAGGCATCCCGCATTAGGTCGCCGCCCGATCCGGCGCAAACCCCCATAGCAAGCGGCAGCAGAAAAGTCGATGTCATGGGGCCGGAGCAAACACCGCCGGAATCAAACGCAATGCCGACAAAAATCTTGGGCACCAAAAACGTCAACACTATGGCAATGATATAGCCAGGTATCAGAATATAGAGAATATCGATGCGAAGAAGTATGCGCACCATTGTTATTCCCAACGCTGCCGCCATGCCGATGGCAAGTCCCGTCAGCATCGTCCGCTGTGGTATTGCACCAGACGAAATTGCTTCAACCTGCTTATTGAGCACATGAACCGCCGGTTCCGCCGCGACAATAAAATAGCCGACTATCATTCCAAACGGAACAAGAACCCACTTAAACGGCGATGCGGCAAGCGCACTGCCAAGAAATTGACCAACCGGAATAAAGCCAACATTTACCCCCGTTAAAAACACAACAAGCCCGATAAAAGTATAGGCAAAACCTACACCAATACGCTTAACCTGTTTTACTTTATACCGGCGGGAAATAACCTGAAAAATCACAAAGAAAATAATAATAGCCGCCAGCGCTTGAAGCACTTCGTGCGTATAATTAGGGAACTCGCGGGCAAAACCAATAACAAGCGCACGAGTTGTCTCAGGCGAAATTACCGTGTGGCCTTCAACTGCCGGAGTCTGCGGATTAAAAAAGACTCCCAGCGCAACAACGGCAAGTATTGGGCCAATGCTGCACAGCGAAACAAAACCAAAGCTATCATCCTGCGAGCCTTTATCGCCACGAATCGACGCAACGCCAATACCCAGCGCAAGAATAAACGGCACTGTCATCGGCCCTGTCGTCACTCCGCCGGAATCAAATGCTATAGGAATAAACGTTTCCGGCGTCCAATAGAGCGCGATAAAAGTAATCGCATAAAAGATAATCAGTAAAACTGAAAGCGGTATGCGAAAAATAACCCGCAGTACGGCAAGCACCAAAAAAAGCCCCACGCCAAATCCAACGGTAAGAATCAAGACCATGTTTGATTTAAGCCAATGGGGAAGTCCTTTAAGATTTAAAGGAACCTGATAGGCTAAAACCTGCAAATCAGGCTCTGCAATGGTAATGATTAACCCCATTACAAATGATATAAGAATAACTGCGGCAAGCGAAGCAAGCACCGTAAGAATATGCTTAAAACGGCTGGTGCCTTCCGATGCTTTTGCCGCACGGGTAAGCTGCATGCCAATGCCTTCACCTATCGGCATCATCGACATATCGGCTCCCATTGTGAAAAACCCCATCCCAATGATAAGAAGCGCCGCTCCCGCAATAAACATCAGCATCGTACCGGACGGTATTGGAACCAGCACCACACTTGCAATCAATACTATTGCGGTAATTGGTAAAACCGATGCAAACGCTTCCATTATTTTATCATAAAGGATTTTGTTCATATTAAAACATTACGGAACTCTTCTTTATATGTCAAGTAAGACTGCCCAATTTATCCCTGGATTGAGTTAAAGCGGGTGAATTTATCATGATAGGCAAGTCTTACGCTTTTTGTCGGGCCATTCCGGTTTTTTGCAATATCAATATCTGTTTCAAAATAATTGTGCTCGGAGTCGGGAGCAAGCTTACGCTCGCGGTGGAGGAGTATGACGACATCAGCATCCTGTTCAACTGAACCAGAATCACGAAGATTGGCGATCGTGGGTGCAACTCCTTCTGAACCGCGCCCAACCTGCGAAAGTACAACAATGGGAATATCAAGCTCCCGTGCAAGACTTTTTATCGACCGGGAAATTTCTGATACCTGTTCAAAGCGTGGAAGGCCGTTTTGATTGTCAATAAGCCCAAGATAGTCAATAAAAATGATTTCGACTTTTTCTTTCCGGCGAATATGACGCGCCTGGGTGCGAAGATCCATAAGCTTCATGTTTGAAGCGTCTTCAATAAAAAGCGGCGCTTTGTAAATACGCTCTGCGGCGTTGATTATCGTTTGGTAACTGCGTCCTCGTTCCGCTTCAAGTTGGGCGCGCATTTCCCGCATATCAATCTGGGCTTCTGACGAAAGAAAGCGCATTCCTAAAAGAGTATCCCGCATTTCCAGCGAGAAGAATGCTGTGGGAATACGGTGCTGAAAGGCGATATTGGCCGCCATATTCAGGGCAAGCGCCGTTTTGCCAATCGAAGGCCGCGCGCCAATTACAATCATTTCTGATTTTTGAAAACCCCGTGTAATGCGGTCAATTTCCGGGAAGCCGCATTGTATGCCTGTGTACTCTTTTTCGAGCATTTCATCCATATAGGGGAGTGTGTTGTTGATAACTTCACGAATCGACTTGTAGTGGAATTGCTGCCGGTCTTCGATAAGCTCAAAAATAAATTGCTGGGCAGTTTCCAGTATAACTTCGGCGCTTTCTGAGATTTCATACGATTTTGCGATAATTTTTGACGCAATGGTGATGAGCGCGCGGCGCATCGCACGGTCTTTAATCAAATCAATGTAATAATCAATATTGGCCGCGGTAGGTACTACATTGGTAAGACCGGAAACATACGCCGCCCCGCCAGCCGCATCAAGCTGTTTACGGCGGGTAAGCTCGTCACACACAGAGATAATGTCGGCAGTTTGTCCGCCTTTATCGTAAAGACACTTGATTGCCGCAAAGATTTTACCATTGGCAAGCGAGTAAAAATCATCTTCCCGCAATCTCGAAACCGACTTGATGACCGCTTCGTTATCAAGAAGCATGCCTCCCAATGCGGCTTTTTCGGCCTCTTCGTGATGCGGCGGAATTTTGTCCTTAAGCGGCGCTTCCACGTTCGCTTATCCTGCGGGAGTAACGCTTTCTTCTGCCGGTTTTATCTGCTGCGGAGCAGTTTCCGCGGTTGAGTCCTGAGCCTCCTCAGCCGCCGCCGTCTCTGAAACGGCCGCTGATTTTTCGTGCTTGTGTCTGCGTGCTTCAGCATGAGTCTCATGCCCGCTGGTCTTGACTTCGGCAGCCTGCACGATAAGCACCATATCGGCGCTGGCATTACCGTACAGTTTGACAATAAACTTGTATTTGCCAACGCTTTTAACGCTGTTGCCGGGAATCTCGATACGTTTGCGTTCAATAACGATGCCTTGCTTCGCCAATTCATCGGCAATGGTCTGATTGGTAACCGCGCCATAGAGTTTTCCATTTGCGCCGGCAGGCATTACGACGGCAAGCTGTAGCTGCTCAAGCTTTTCTTTAAGTCCAAGCGCGTCTTGCCGTTTCTGCTCTTTGCGTGCGTTGATTTCTGTCTGGCGACCCTCAAAAAGCTTTACAATACGGGATGTATACGGCAGCGCAAGACCGCGCGGCAAAAGATAATTCCGTGCATAGCCGCGCGCTACTTCTTTAACATCACCTTCCTCACCAAGAGGGGATACATCCTTATTAAGAATGACTTTTACGTTCATAATAACTCCTCAATACCAGTGTATTTATTCTGCAACAAAAGGAAGCAGCGCAAGTATTCGCGCCCGTTTAATCGCTTCTGCAACAGCCCGCTGGTGTTTAGCACAGGTGCCGGTAATCCGTCTTGGCAGAATCTTCCCGCGTTCGGTAATAAAGCGCCGCAGCACATCGGCATCTTTATAATCAATTTTTAATTTTTGTGTGCAAAAGCGGCAGACTTTCTTTTTGAAAAATGGCTTGCCGCCTTTATCACCCCGTCCCATCCGTCCGCCGCGCTCTTCACCTTCCCGTCCCTCACGGCCTTCTAGTTCAGGGGCGCGGTCTTTATTGTAGGCTGCCCGTTCGCCGCTTATTTCTTTTTCATCTGACATACTGTGTCTCCTTTGTGTTAAATCTTAAAAGGGAATATCGTCGGTAAAATTCCGGTCTGGTGTACCGCCGCCCTCGCCAAACGGGGCGGAATTTGCCGCACCGTAAGATTGCCCCTGACCGCCGTTTTCGCCGGGTGTGCCGCCGCCAAATGACGGCGCTCCTCCGCCTGCCGAACCGTTGCCGCCAGTTCCGCCCCCTAAAAGCTGTACATTATTTGCTGAAATAACAACTTTTGAACGGTTTTGCCCATCCTGCTGCCAGCGGTCTTGCCGCAATTCCCCGTCAACGCCTACCTGTTTACCCTGAACAAGATAACGGTTGATAGAATCGGCCTGCTTGCCCCAGAGTACAACATCAAAATAATTTGCTTCGTCAACCCACTGGTCGCCGGACTTCTTGCGCCGGTTTACCGCAACAGAAAAATTACATACGCCCTGTCCGCTGGGAAGCACTTTGTATTCCGCATCACGGGTAAGGCGGCCTATTAATACAACATGATTTACATCCATAATATGAACGCCCCCTACGTTATATTTACAAAAAGATACCTTAACAAGTTGTTATTAAGTTTAAACGTTTTATCAAGGTGCGCAACTTTAGCAGGATCCAACTTAATATTATAGAGGACGTACTTTCCTCTGTGTTGTTTATCAATCTCGTAGGCAAGGTCGCGGTCGCCAATTTCGGTTGTTTTTTCTATTTCCGCTCCTTGTGCCGAGAGATCCGCTTGAACTTGCTCACGGCCTGCCTGCTGTGGCCCTTCCTCAGCAGGCAGAACTATCATTAATTCATATTGACGCATTAGTCCTCCTTACGGTCTATACGCCCGCTTATGCGGGAAAAAGGTTTTCTCTTTCATAACGCATACGAAAAAAATATACAAGTGGCCTGTCCGTGCTCAATTACCTGTAGGACACACCGGAGCCGGCAATCGTGTGTGCCTTGGGCATTTTAATCAATCAGAATTACGTTTGAGTGGGTTGACAAGGAAAGAAAAATGAAAGATACTTACAAGCATGAAGCGGATTTTTGCGCGCGCTTTAGTGCTTGTTCTGATGATGTCCTGTAGTTCAACGGATACAAAATCAAATAATCGTGTAGAAGCTGTCCGTGCGCAAATAGCTGCGGGGAACCGTCCTGCGTTCAATCCGTCATCAATATCCAGAGAAGAAAAAGAGCGCGTCCGTATTGACGCGAACAAGTTTGTTGGCGATTTAAACAATATTATTCAACGAAAAGACTATTCCGCCTGGGTGCGTCATCTTGAGCCCAAATACAAGCAATGGCTTGAATCACGAGAGAATCTTTCCCAGGCCTCGATGTCCGATCGCCTACGCCAGCAAAATATAGTTCTTCAAAATCTGTTTGATTATTTTGTCAATGTCGTTGTTCCATCCCGTTCAAGTCTCCGTGTTGACGATATTGAATTTATAGACGAAACTAGAGTAAAAACATTTATGATAGAAAAGGGTCAGCGGCTACGTATCTATTCGCTCGAACGCTATGGCGATTCGTGGCGGGTAGTGCAGTAGGCGTGACAAAGGAGTTGTTTTATGAAGAAAACGCAAAAAGCAGGGTTTATCGTATTGTGCACGGTGATTGGTTTTCCACTTGCTGCTCAGCAGGGTGAAATATCTGTCGAGGAGTTCTACCTTAAAGAATCTGTTCCGATAATGATTATCCGCGAACAGGCTCAATCTGACGACCGCGAAGGTAAGCTTATCGCTCTTGATTACATCAAAGAGGCGATGGATAACGGTGAAAAAAGCGATTCGATGCGGGCTGTTTTGCAAGATCTGGCGCTCGAGGGTATTTTGAACAGAACTCGTTCAGAAGGCCGTGTCAGCAATAATTATTCTGACGTTCGCATCAGGGCTGTGGGCTATCTGGGCGATCTTGGCACGAAAGAGGCATCTGACGCGCTTATGAAGGTTGTTTTGGTGGAAGAAGAGCCGGCGGTGATTACCGAAGCGTTCCGTTCTCTTACCAAGATTGGCATTAACGAAAACGGCCGTACGATAGATACCGCCAACTGGATTTTTAACACGTTTAACGCGGTAAATCCAGACAACCGGCTTGCTCTCTCGTATCTTGACGCTATTGAAGCATTTATCCCGAAAATGCAGCAAAGTAACGACAATGAAAAGCGCATTTATTCGGACACGATTGACAAAGTACGGGGCATTTCGACCAATTACAAGTACATCACCCATGTGCGTGACAAGGCGCGTGCGGTTCTTAAAGCACTTGCACGGGGGCAAAAGTCATAACAGGCGTTTCCCTTACGATTTCTCTTTATTTTTTCCTGACAAACAATTCCGGCGGTCTTTGGCTTGCCGGAATTGGTGTGTTGTATGCGGTTTCGCATGCTCTTCTCAACCTGAACATTGTGCCGCCGTACCTGCGCCTTTCTGTAACCATAAGTTCCGGATATTCATTATATAGATGGGATGGGAAACAATATGCCATGAATATAGCAGGAAACATGAGGTAGTGCATGAAAAATAAATCTGTAAGCAAGGTTTTGCAAAGTTTTGTCTGTGGCGCAGTGATGCTTGCGGGGATGTTGGCCATGCCGGTTTATGCGAAAAGTGCCGTTGTTAATGTGGTCGAAAATACCGATGGAACGGATAACGGCGTACGGTTACTGCTCTCCGCCCTTAAAGACGTTCCTTTTTACCGTATCTCTGAAATAGGGCTTATTGGTACGCAGGATGTGGTGCTCATCAAGATTAATTCGCTGTGGGCGGAGCGCGGAGGCACAAACACAGATCTTTTGAAAGCTGTTATCGAATATATTATCCGCCATCCGGCTGGTTTTGAAGGGGAAATTATTGTCGCCGATAACGGACAAGGAATGTTCGGTTCAGAAGGCAAAGGCGGCAGGCTTGATTGGGCTTCGCCGAATTCAAGCGACCGTAAACAGTCCGCCCAGATGGTTGTCGATTATTTCGCCGCGCAAGGGTATAGAGTATCCGGTGTATCGTGGGACAAACTGACGCGCCGCAAAACGGCTGAATTTCTATCAGGTGATATGGCCGATGGTTTTGTCGTTGAGCCTGGAGTTAAACCGACGGGTATTCAAATCAGTTATCCAAAATTTAGTACAAGCTATGGCACCCATGTAAGTTTTAAACAGGGAATTTGGGATGCTGAATCAAAAAGCTATAATAAACAAAAGCTTAAACTGATTAACATTCCTGTATTGAAATCGCACACTCAGTATCAAGTTGCCGGCGCAGTGAGCGCGTATATGGGAGTGCCGTCAAATGCGCTTACTGATATGTCGCCGAACAAGAGTGTGGGGGCCGGCGGATTGGGAACGCTTATGGCAAACACGCGATTTCCTGATCTTACCATTCTTGATATGATCTACATTTGTCCTGTGCGCGGGCCGCCATCGTCATACTCAAACGCCGTGCAAAAGAACATGATTGCGGCGAGTACCGATCCGTTCGCGCTTGACGTTTGGGCTGTCAAAAATGTGCTTATTCCGGCGGCGGAACTGCTGGATAGTAAGCGCGCCAAACAGATGGATCCGCGGAGCATTGAACAGGGGAGTTTTGGGTATTGGCTTACACGAAGCGCAGAGGAAGTGCAGCGCGGCGGCTTTCAGGCGGCTATTGACGAAAATGAAATTTCAGTTAATAAAATTCAGTAATTTATTTTTAATTTTTTAATACGGAGGATATTATGGCACAACGCCAGTTTCAAACTGAGGTGAGCCAGCTTCTTCACCTTATCATTCATTCATTGTATTCCAACCGCGAGATTTTTTTGCGGGAACTTGTATCAAATGCATCTGACGCGCTTGACAAGCTTAAATACCTTACCGTTGCCAACGATGCATACAAGGAACTTGCTTTTGAGCCGCGTATCGACTTGAGCTTTAACAGCGAAGAAAAAACGCTGACGATTGCAGACAATGGAATTGGCATGAACGAAGCAGATTTAGTTTCATCATTGGGCACGATTGCCCGTTCTGGAACCAAGGCGTTTCTTGAACAGCTTGGAAGCGATGCAAAGAAAGACAACAATCTGATAGGTCAGTTTGGCGTCGGCTTTTATGCGGCGTTCATGGTGGCGGAAACCATCGAAGTTATAAGCCGCAAAGCGCTTGAAGAAAGCGCGTGGAAATGGACAAGCGACGGCAAGGAAGGTTTCGAGATTGAAAGCGCCGCACGGGAAACGCAGGGCACAACGGTGATCCTTCATCTTAATGAAGAAGGGCTTGAATTTGCAAATCGCTGGCGCATAGAAAACATCATCAAGCAGTATTCAAATCACGTTGCTTTTGCGATTTTTTTAACCTACGAAGACAAAGAATATGATGATAAAGGCACGGTAACCGGAGCAAAGCAAAAGACTGAGCGCATCAACGACGGCACTGCGCTCTGGCGAAAATCGAAATCGGAATTAAAACAAGAGGACTACAACGAATTTTATAAACAGATAGGTCACGAAACTGATGATCCGCTGTTTTATGTGCATACCCGTGCAGAAGGTTCGCTTGAATATACAACGCTGTTTTATGTGCCCAAAAAAGCGCCGTTTGACATGTATAATGCTGATTATAAAAGCGGCGTTAAACTATATGTTAAACGGATATTTATTACTGATGATGATAGAGAGCTTCTGCCGGTTTATCTGCGTTTTGTCCGGGGTATTATAGACAGCGAAGATCTGCCGCTTAATGTCAGCCGCGAGATTTTACAGCAAAATAAAATTTTGTCGAATATACGAACCGCTTCGGTAAAAAAACTTCTTGCTGAATTCAAAAACATTGCCGAGAACGACACGGCAAAATGGGATGAATTTATCAGCCAGTATAACAGGCCGCTTAAAGAAGGACTTTATTCAGATTGGGGCAACAGCGAAGCATTAAGTGATCTTGTGCGTTTTAAAAGCACGAAAGTTGAAGGACGGGTAAGTTTTGCCGGATATGTTTCCCGCATGAGCAGTGATCAAAAGTACATTTATTATATTACCGGCGGGGATGAAAAAACATTAAAGGCAAGTCCTCTGCTTGAAGCATATAAGGCAAAAAACATTGAAGTTCTTGTAATGGATGAAGAAATTGATGAGATCGTAATTCCCCGGCTTTTTCACTATCGCAAAGTAACCGGCGTTGATAAAGACGGCAAAGAAACTTCCCAGCAATGGGAGCTTAAACCGGTAAATCGCGTAGGTGCCGATGAAGAATTGGGGACAAAAGAGAATAAAGATGCGGAAAAAGAAGCCAAACCGCTTATTGACAAGATTAAAAACGCCCTTGGCGACCGTGTAAAAGAGGTTAAACTTTCCCGCCGCCTGCATGATTCGCCGTCATGCATTGTTGCTGATGAAAACGACCCGACATTGCAAATGGCGCAGATGCTTAAAACAATGGGGCAAACGGACAACATACCTGAGATTAAACCGATACTCGAAGTAAACGGTGAGCATGCGCTCCTTAAAGCGCTTGCCGGCACAGACGATGCCGCCCGTATTGAAGATACGGCTCATGTATTGCTTGATCAGGCGCTCCTTGTGGAAGGCGTTAAACTGACTGATCCTGCGGATTTTGTTAAACGGCTCAACCGGCTTTTAGCCCTGTAAGCCGCCGCGTTCATAGGCGAGGGCAGTGATGACGGCCGCTGTGGCGGCGGCAGTTTCTGTGCGCAGGGCGCGGCTGCCAAGCGAAAGCAGCGGGAAGCCGTTACTGCCAAGAAGCGCCCGCTCGTTATCACTCCAGCCGCGTTCACTGCCAATGGCAATGACATAGCCGCCGGCACGGGGAATGGCAAAGATTCCTTGTGCGGCAACATTGTCGGCGGCGGCGGTAAAAAGCCCGCCGGGGCGTGGCACAGCGAGGGCGGCGCTAAGGCTCGTATAGAACGAAAGCGCAGGGATGCTCGTATCACGCGCCTGAATTGCACCGTCAAGCAGCGCGGCCTGTGCACCGCCGTCATGTAAGAGGGTGGTGGAGCGGTAACTTTTTTCGCCAAGTTCACTGGCGAAGAGCGAGATTGCCGCGACACCGGCGCTGGAAAGCGTAGCGAGTATGCGGCGCAGTTGAATGGGACGGGGAAAGCCAAGCAGTATCTCGATGGGGAGGCGCGGCGGCGGCGTTTCATCAAGATTAAGTTCCAGCGTGATACCGCCGGCATTGATTGCGGTAATAACACCGCGGCCCCGCCGTCCGCCGATAATGCCGGCGCAAAAGCTCTCTCCCGCCGTTTTCCGAAGAACTTTAACAAGATGAACAGCGCGCGGATCACGCGGACTAAGGGTAGTTTCACCGTTTTCCAGCAGAATAATATTCACTATTTTACAACCATTATTTTTCGCATTTCGTCAAGATCAGGGCCAACAATGCGGACAAAATAGATGCCCCGCGCAACAGCCTTGCCGCTTCCGTTCCGGCCGTCCCATTCAGCAAAATGTTCGCCGGCATCGCGGCTGCCCCGGTAGAGGGTGCGGATTATATTGCCATCCATGCCAAAGATATTGATGGTAACCTGACCTGGGCGGGCGAGCACATAGCTGAGCCGCGTTACGCCTCCGGTAATAGGGTTAATTACATTATCCATAATGGAAACACCGCCGCGTTGACGTTCAAGATCGCGCAAATTAAATGCAAAAGTGCGCAATCCTTCCCACCAGACCGGTGCGGTGCTGTCCAAGCGGACGGCATACAGCGCCGGTGCGGCAGAATTAATCTTAAAGATAAATTCAAAGACATTTTTTGAGCCGAGGCCTTGTGCATCCAGGTCGTAGTTAAAGCCAGTCGACAGCATAGTTCCGGCAATATTTGACGGGTTATAGAAGTTTGGTACGAAATTGCACAACGGGTCGTAGCGGCTGTCGGTTATACCGGAAGACGGCAGCCAAAGCCCGTTACCGCGAAATTGAGAGCTTACATCATGTCCGTAAAGCAACAGTGGAGGAGTGGACAGGGCGCTTTGATTTTGTACTTCCAGCGAAAGCTCGGCAAAAATTGCTTTTGTTGACCAGTCGCGGGAAAGAAGGAGCGTTTGCGAACCATCCCATTGATTGACAAGCGAGTTAGGAGCGCCTGGATTGGAAGCAAGATTGACGGCAGAGCTCGGCCAAAACGAATCTGTAAGCGCAGCCGCACTGGCCGGCTGGGCAAGAATAAGCAGATCACTGACACGCCGCTGCGTCGTCCAGGGAGCAGCGGCAGTGGGAGAGTCTTGTACTTTCATTTTGCCGGCGCTATCGTAGAGCGAAGACAAAGTTGGTAGAGTTCCCGGGAATGACGAGCTAAAAATATCAATCTCTGTGTATGAAGAATAATCAGCATCGACCGGATAGCTGGGCCTTATCCGCGCTGAAAGTTCTGCCGGATAGCTGGGCCAGTCATTTTGTTCACTCCCAGTAAGAGTTGCCAGCGAAGCTATATCGTAACGGGCGTCATTCAGGACGAGCGCTGCTGTGGTGCCGCCCGAAGAGAGCTGTGCCGTAAGGCTGTTCCCGTTTATGGTTGTGCTGGAAAAAGTAAACGGCGGGCTGACGGAACTTTCCGAGATGGTGCCTGGCGCTGTTCCGGCAAGCACTTCTGAGAAGCGGATGTAGAGTTGGCCGTTGGGGTTAGCCAGAGAATAGAGGATACGCGGGGGAGCAGTATCAACAGTGGGGAAGCCGTTTTTAAATGCATCGGGTATGCCAAACTGAAGCCCCGAAATCACATCAATAACATCACCACTATTGATAAGCTTCCATGTTGGGCGCGCATCTGTATCCGCCTGAGTTTTTTGCTCAAGATTCACATAGAGGAATGGCCAACCGCCCAGAGCGGCAGTCCCGCCAAGTTCATAACTTTTTACCGCATAGCCGTTGACCTCAATTTTTAGCCCTGTTGGGATGGGGGAACCGCTCGCGGTGGTGATAAGGGCCGGTGCGGCTGTTGACATTGGCGAAGTTGCCTGAATACGAATGCGGTCTATTCTGCCATCACCGTCTGAATCTTCGCTAAAACTAAAAATAAAATAAAATTGTGTGTTCCAGTTAACCGACCAATAGGGAGCAATAGCTCCGGTTGTTACCAGCACAGGCGACGCAGTGATGGCATTCTCCGCATAACTGTGATAAACAGTTATATGTTCAAACAGATAGCTCCCCCCAGACGAGCTAACAGTTAGCACCCAGAATTCTGTGGTAGGGGCCATCGGCGGGATGATATATGACGGGGATACCGAATTGATGCAATTAAGCTCGATGGGATTGGCTGGCGTTCCTCGTACCGTTATATCATTAAACGTGTGTGTATCGCCTGTAGTGTTATAGTTTGAGAATTTGAGTGTTGAGATATATGAATCTGAAAGATTATTATCAACAAGAAACTTATTCCAGACTGTATTACCGGTGATGGTAACAATTTGATGAGTTGCTGAACCTGTAAAGCGGACACTGTAGTTTTGCGGGTCAAAATATTGAGTTGTATTCTGCGGTTCTGTCCAGTCGCCTTGTACAACAAGATCGCTTCCGGCAGACACCGTAGAGCTGCCTGCAAGTTCGACGCTGCCCAGTTTATAGGTTGCCGGATTGGAGATGGTGATCTCGCCGGGACTAGCGTTGTTTACAAGCTTGACTGTTGAGAGCGGATGCGCGTAGAGCGCCGCGCCCGGATTCGGAGCAACGATGAAATTGACGGCGGTAGAGCTGCTCTGTATAATCAGTTCGGTAGAAGCGTCGAGTGTGCAGGCAAATTCAGAAACAATAAAGCCTTTTGTTACAGAAGCGCTGTTGCCAAGCGTATAGCTTGCCTCAATATCCATCGTACCATGCTGCAAAATAAGGTTCCCGCTGTGCACTGTCTCTTTGTCAGTTACTGTAATAGCGCCATTGGAAGCACCGGTAAGGGCATCCAGCAGCAGCGAGCAATTAATAACTCTGTTTGAAGCAAGTGTTACTGCTTCGGCTGTTTTTTTAAATTCGATATTTTCTGCAAAAACACCAAGCTGCGTTGTATTAACGGCATGGCTTATCTTCATCGCATCAAGTATTACTGTTCCAAGCCGCTGTGTTGTATTATTACCAAGATTGCCTGAAAATTCTATTTCGCTGCTGCTGTTTATGTTGCGGATGGTAAGACTCCAGTTTTTGTTTGGTTCTGAAAAAATGCCCCCGCCAAACAGCGTCTTTGGTGAACCGTCATAGATTATCGTATCACTGTATAATATCAGATCGCCGGCGACAAAAAATGTCGTTGCGGCGCGTGTGGCAAGAGTTGTAGTTTGAGACAAGAGGCCATTCTGTTTGCCAACATGAAGTCCGCCTGTCCCCCTTTGATAAAAACTTCCCAGATAGATGTTTTCGATGCTGAGTGTTCCGCTTGCGGTAACATCAAGTTTTTTACCAGATGCTGGTGATGTGCCAGGCCAAACAGGCGCACTGCTTGCCGGTGTGGGAACAGCGGTTATGGTAGAATCATCGGTGATAGACTTGTTGAATGTAACGTTATTTCCGGTAATGGTAAGATTGCCGCTCAGCGCAACATCTCCCAAAAACTCAACGTCATTTCCGGCGGTAATGGACAAACCGGACATGTTATTAAGTTCAACCTTTCCTGTAAGCACAACCTTGTTTGCATTGTCCAGTAAAAGAGCGCTTGTTCCGTCGAATACTATTGTTCCTGTTGCACCGGCGGAGAGGTTGATAGTCCTGCCATTGGCATTGATTGAACTGGTAAGCGTTATCTTGGGAACTGTACCTAGAGTTGAAGCTGCATTGATGGAAAGGTTCGCGGGCCCGCTGGAAACAGTAATGGCGGAGACTATCAATTTAATATTGGTATCACTGGTTTGAATAACATTCCCGTTGATCGTAACGTCGCCACTGGGGGAGGGAGCACTATCGTTTACCTCAAAACCCCCGCGGGCAGAAATATCCCCGTTAAGGATAAGACTGGTAGTTACATCTATTAGTAACTTCGTCTGATTGGTGGTGGCGGCACCGCCCGGATTTACCGCGCCAAGCGTAATGTTGTTTGCAGTCAAGGTAATACCCTGAGGACCGGTATATTCTGAAGTTATATTTTTATTGGCGATTAAGTCGCCGCTTCCAAGATGGATTGCCGTGGGCGCTGAAGGAAATGCTATCGAACCTGTCGAGCAGGTCAAATTTTTATTATTTGAAGAATAGCCTCCCTTGAAGCTAAGTTTTTGCAGACTGCGAAATTCCACAGCTGCATTTGTATTGGTAACAGTATAAATGCTGATAGCGGCATTATGCGCCGCATCACCCACAATAAAATACCCGGCGGTTATGCCTGACCAGGTTGCTGCATATTTTACATCTTCGCTTGCGCCGCTTACATTATCGCCGTAAGCGACGGTTTTAGTGAGGGTAAGCGGCGTTATCTGAAATCCGTATGCCGTCGTGGCCGTTATTGTGGGGCTCCCCGCTATTGTAAGACCGTTAACGGCAAATTTGATGTTTCCGTTAGTGGTAGATATTTGGCTGACCGTGCTTGCAATGGTAAGGCTGCCGGCTTCTATTGTTAATGCGTTTGGAACGGCGGCGGCGGGGTTAACAACAACGTTACCCTGTAAGATGACAGTGCCTAGATAGCTTGAGAAATTCGCTGCGCGCAGGGTAAGAGCGGCATCGCCGGCAGTATTCACCGTAATTTGCTTAATTGTTATTGTTCTAGCAGCGGTTTTCGCTGTTGTTGCAATGGTAAGCGGCCCGGCGCAATTAATCTCATTTGTAAAACTGATATTTCCATCCTCGCTGGTAATCGCCGCACCCGGGGAAATTATTATCTTAGGAGTTGGATCATTGTTTGTGTGCGTTAAAGCTCCTTGAAGCGCCAGCGAAGATTTTATCGTTACATTATGATTCGCTGCTATTCCGGTATGAGTAATAGTAAGAGATTTCAATTCCGATATATCTGTCGCAGCTACAGCTGCAGCAGCCGTTCCCATCGTAATAGTCTGGCCATTCAATGTAAGAGCTATGTCATTTTTAACATTGCCATATATATCAATACGCTCACCAGCTATGAGCGTAAGATCCTGGCTTATATTCCTGTCAAGATCTCCGCCTTTTTTAACGCTGCTAAGAGTAACACCGTCAAAAAGAATATTTCGGCCAGCGGTAATCGTTGTTGAAGTTGGTGTGGAAGTACCAGTAACCGGCATAAGTTGTGCCTGCTGCCGTACGTATGCGTTAAAGTCTCTCACATAAATAGCCCCCCCCCTAAAGTAAATGGCATTTGCTTTAACCGTTATATCCTTTGGTGTGATGCCAGAATTAAAATTGTCATGAAATTCTACGGTCTTAACGGAGGAAGAAACGATGTCGTCTTGACCGGTAATGAACTCGTGGTGAATTTCTGCACCCGCTACCGTGTAAATATTGATATTTCCCGTAGTATAACCTGCTTCACCCAGAGTAATTTTTTGTGCAGATACATAAGGAGGAGCGCTTGTATTGGAAGTGAATGCCTGGAAATAGTTATCGTTGATGACGGGAGCAGGCAAGGTGCCGGCATAGTGCATGTTGCCTGTACCCTGGGGCAGATACGAAATGTTATTCGCAGTTATTTTAGGGTTTCCGGTAAGTTTGCTGGTACGAAAAACAAGATCTTTGCCACCCTCAGTAAAGGTAAAGGCAGAAAGAAGAATCTCGTCAATGTTAGTAAAGGCAAGCGAAGTTGCCGCTGTTGTTACATACCCGCTTGCATCATGGTTGATGGTAAGCTTTGTGATATTAGATACTGTATCATCAAACTGGATGATATGACCGCTGATGTCGGCGCTTGTCATGGTTGAGCCGGCTGACGAGATGGTCTTCTTAAAATGCATTACACGGTTCGAGCCGCCACTGGCAGAGCCAATATTAATAGTACCGCCTGGTTTATCAAGCTGTACAAACCCGTCGAACGTCATAGAACCATAAGTTCCAGTTGTTGCTGTTGATGCCGTGTAAACATCTTTTTTTAGTATAATGTTGGCGTTTGACGTTAACACCAGACTGCCTCCATTCGTTGTAATGCCGTCAATAGCACCAAAATTAGTTATCGCATCTGCTACTGCATCAACAATAATACTTCCTTCTGTTTCAGTAAATTCAATTTGGCTTCCTGAACTGTGCGCGGCAAATGTTACATTGCTTGCTTTTTTGTTTTTGAATTTGTTAACAACACTATTGTTGCCGTTACCTGTCTTAATAGCAACCGTAGAAAATTCATTTTCACTAACGCTCAGATCAAAGTTAGTTGAGCTCGCGCCTATTTGGAATACTCCGGTGCCGGCGCTTAATTTTCCACCGGCACTTTGTGTAAGATTTGTAGTAGTATCGTTTTCTATCTTTATTGTCTGTGCGGCGCTCAGAGCTCCGGTAATGGTAGTGGTGTAGCCGGTGGGAGGATAGCACTTAAGATAGAGGCTGCCGCTCAATGTGGAGGCATCCGGCGCAAGCCTAAGTGTTTTTATTTTAACCGGACTAGTAAGGGTTCCAAAATTAGCACAGTTAAGAACAAGCTCGTCAGCTGTTATCTGCTGGGCAGCCCCCCCCCCATCACAACAACATCCCTGTTGGGGAGTTTGAACGTCAATTTTCGATTGACTGCGAGAGATATGGGATTGCTGTTGCCGTCAAGAAGCGTGAGCAGGCCGCCGGCCGGATTATCACTTTCTATCGTAAGGTTGTAACCTTGTAGCGAAGAAGAAAAATTGATAGCTGCATTCATGTTACAACCAATATACATGTTGTTAAATGCCACATTCGCACCGCCAATAGTTACGTTTGCATAGTCGCTACCTATGGCCTCGAGCGCACCTATGACAGGCAGCCCAATCTGCAAATAGTTGTAGCCGCTGTAGCCGCTGGGTGTGTTGCCGACTATCAGATCACGTCCCTGCGACGCCGGCATAAGGACAATATTCTTTGCTTTGATTTTTACGCCAGAGTCAATAGTTATCGTCTGGGCAATGATCGTAAGGGGCGATGTATTAGGCGTTGATCCAGCCGCATCGCTCATTTGAAAGTTTTTTCTAAACCGAACCTCATTCTCGGCACGCAGTGTGACCTGTCCCTTCTCTACATAGTAATAAGAACCACTCATTGTTTGAATAGTGTCTGTACTTCTAATACTGATTACAGCATTGGGGTCTGTGGCATAACTGGCGAGCTCCTCAAGCACCCACTGAGAATCGCTTGCCCAATAAATCGACCGTCCAGACCATAACCAAAGACGTTGAACCGCGTTTACCGGAGCTCCTCCAGAGATATAATCTGCCACTATATCCCCATAAAATGTTTTTATTGCAAATTTATTACTAGCGATGCCACTTACAATCTGTCCCCCAGTCTGGATAAAATTTGTGCAGGTGGCCAAAACAGCATCATCTTTAATATCGAGGATTCCGCTTTCAAGCTTAATATCGCCGTAAGCGCCAAAGGCATAAAGGGCTGTGGAAGTGCCGGTGCCGGGGCCGGTATATCCTTTGAATTCCAGTGTCTTGGTTCCTATAGCAATTGTTATCGCACCAAACTGATAATTACTTCCGGTGGAGCTCAATTCAAATTGAATGTTGCCTGATGCGGGGCCGGGTCCTACAAACTTAATTTCAGGCGTAGCAGGAACCGGTGTTGCGCTTGATGGAGGTGATGTGTCTACAGCAAATTTACCAGTCAGCACCTTGAAATGGCTTGAAAGCCTCATTTGAGAACCTGCGGTGAGCTTTACAGTCGTACTGCCGTTATTAATTTGAATTTCGGGGAAAAGCTGCGAAGCTGACGCATTTATAGTCTGTATGCCACTACTCCCTACAAAAATAATCGCGGCGTTCCCTTGAAAATCTTCCATCTGAAGGCTTGACGAAAGAAAGTTGCCTGCTAACTGAAAGTATCCGCCGGCGCCAAACTTCACCGTGCCGGCGCCGTCTATATTGCCAACAATATCAAGATAGTTACAACTGTTAAGATCCAGCACCGCGCCGGCATCAACTATCAGATTCTCAATTTTACATTTTTGAGCATTACCCCCTCCAGAGTAGGAATTTGGAAATTGGTAAACTCCATTCCTTATGCGAACAGTAGCTAAGCTTTGAAGATTGAGTTGGCCGGGGGCAAAATCAAAGGTACTGCTGCTGGAAGCCGGCCCAAGAACCAGCTCTCCCGTCCCATAAAAATTCGTATTGTTCCCAGTAAAGTCTCCTTCGACAATAAACTTGGAATTTGAATTTACCGTAATCTTTGTAGTGGCGTTGGAGTTAGTGTTACCGGTAAAGTTCCCTGCTACCGTCAAGCCGTTAGCACTATTGATTACAATATTCGTAGTATTATTGATAAAAGAAGACGCCAACTCAGTAGCACTAAAATCATTGCATACTGCAGTTACACCAGCAGGAATGGTTAATGTGATTGTGTTGCCGCCGCTTCCCATGGTAATTTCGATACCAACAATATTATCGGCGGCAGTTGGCGCCGTAGTATCGGCGCCATAGATATCTTTCCAAATATTACCATTCCAATTTGCGTTACCGGTAAGTGTAATCTTTTTGTCCGCCGCCGCCGCATGGCCAGCCGCCGCCAGAAACAGCACCACGGCAGCCAGCCAGAACGCCCCCCCCCCTCTTCCGGGCGTTTTGCATTTTGCCGGCTTCTTTATCAGCGTTACCTGCACCATCATACCCTCAAAAATACTAAATTTACCGGATAATTGGTAGGCGGCTTAATAATCAGGCCCGGTATCGGCGCTTTCGCCGGCCCATTCCCAGCTTTTCCATCTATCGGTTTCACGCCTTCTTACATAATCAAAAATGATTTCGCCGCGTTCTTTGTTTCCGGCACGGACAGCGCCGGTACCGGTGGTAAGGACTTCGTGCATCTGACTTTTACGGTGCAGCGAGATAAGGCTTAGCTCAAGATTCCGTTTCGCGTCACGCGCCGAATTATCAAGTTCAAGCGCTGCGCGAAATCCGGCGGCGGCTTCGTGGAATTCGCCCCGTTCAAAATGGGCAACTGCACGGTTAAACTGAATCCGGTAGCGCAGGACGCGGTGCTCCGCCCCTGCCGGCAGCGATGTTTCTGCCAGCGTGAAGCGTTCAATCGCCGGGCCGGTTTGTTCAAGAACAAGATAAGCCGCCCCCAGGGCAAAGTTTGCATACGGAGCGGTAAACGCTTCGGTTTCCGCATCAAGATATGCGGCAATTGCTTCATTCATCATCCCCCGCGAAAAATAAAAGTTGCCTTCTATAAGCTTGATTTTTCCGTGCCAGGCCGTGCAACCGCTGATCAGCATCACAGAAACCACAAGGCACGCCGTCCGCATATTCACCGCGCTGTCCCTTCAAACGCCGTGGAAAGCAGCGTTTGCGTATAGGTATTATGGGGACTTTTAAAAATGGCCGCCGCATCTCCCGCCTCAACAATTTTTCCCCCGCGCATGATAATCAGACTGTGGCACAGGGCGCGGAGCACGCGCAAATCGTGGCTTATAAAAACATAGGCAAGTTTATGTTGGGCTTGAAGCGCAAGAAGCAGCTCAATCACCTGAATTTGAGTTGTTTTATCAAGACTCGATGTTGGTTCGTCCAGCACAAGAATTTTAGGCTCCAGCACAAGGCTTCGCGCCAATGCAATACGCTGACGCTGGCCGCCGGAAAATTCATGCGGATAGCGGTTGAGAAAGGCGGGGTCGTCAAGGCCAACTTCAGCAAGGGCTGAGCGCACACGGTCTTCCCGCTGCGAGCGCGTGGCTTTTTCGTGCACGGCTATACCTTCTCCAACAATATCCCGTATCGTCATGCGCGGCGAAAGCGATCCGTAGGGATCTTGAAAGATAATCTGCATCGTGCGGCGCAGAGGACGCAGGGCGCTTTCCGTCAGCGTGCCAATTTCAGTCGAGTTGATGGTGATGCTGCCTTCAAATTTGAGCAAACGAAGCAGGGCGCGCGCCAGCGTCGTCTTGCCGCTTCCCGATTCACCGGCTATACCCAGCGTTTCACCGCGGCGAAGCTCAAGATTTACGCCGTCAACAGCTTTGATAACGCCAACCGTCCGCCGTAAAATGCCTTTTTTGATGGGAAAATGAATTTTTACATCGCGGGCGCAGGCAATAACGGGGGCGTTTTCGTCAAGCGGCGGCGGCGCGGAATGTGTGCTGCTTAAAAGAAGGCGGGTGTATTCTTCGCGCGGGGCGGTAAAAAGCTCGTTTGTTGGGGCCGATTCAACACAACGGCCGCCGCGCAGCACAATGACGCGGTCGGCAAGCCGCCGGACGAGGGTAAGATCGTGGGTAATAAACAGGACGGCAAGTTCCTGTTCACGCTGAATTTCCTGAATCAGATCAAGTATCTGCGCTTGAATGGTAACGTCAAGCGCTGTCGTCGGTTCGTCGGCAATGAGCAGCGCGGGCCTGTTCAAAAGCGCCATCGCAATCATCACCCGCTGCCGTTCGCCGCCGGAAAGTTCGTGGGGATATGCCGCCATTCTCGTTTCAGCGTCGCGCAGTCCAACCCGTTTAAGGCTTTCAATGATGAGGGGCCGCGCCTTTTCGCGCTGCATTCCCTGATGCACAAACAGCGCTTCGGCAAGCTGCGTCTCGATACGGTGAAGCGGGTTAAGGCTCGTCATCGGCTCTTGAAATATCATGCCGATTTCCCTGCCGCGCACAGACCTCAGTTCAGCGTCATTCATCGTAAGTATATTTCGGCCTTTAAAAAGCACCGAACTTTCCGGATAATGAAGCGTTGTTTCATCATGGAGCCGGAGCAGCGCCTGGGCAGTTACCGTTTTACCACTGCCGCTTTCGCCCACAAGAGCAACAATTTCGTTGGCGTTAACATGAAAGTCAAGGCCGTGAACAACCTCTTGTGCAGATGCGCCGGTATCGAATACCGCGTGAAAGTTGATGTATTCAACAAGTTTTGCCGTCATCGTGCGCGGCTCCTCGGGTCAAAGGCATCACGAATTGCTTCGCCCGTCCAGACGAGCAGCGCAAGGCTTACGGCAAGAACGGTAAAAACAGATACGCCAAGCCAGGGCGCTTGAAGGTTCGCCTTTGCCTGTTTAAGCAGTTCACCAAGCGAAGGCGAACCGACGGGAAGGCCAAAACCGAGAAAGTCCAGCGAGGTAAGAATCGTAATTGATCCGGCAAGAATGAACGGAAATTGACTGAGCGCCGGGCCCAGCGCATTAGGCAGAATGTGCAGAAAGATGATCCGCGCATGACTCATTCCCATGGCACGCGCTGCAAGCACATACTCAAAATTACGCGCTCGCAGAAATTCAGCACGTACCATCCCAACAAGACCCATCCAGCCAAAAAGTAAATTGATTGCAAGCAGCCACCAAAATGTGGGCTCAATTATCGAAGAAAGAATTATCAGAATAAAAAGAGTGGGCATACCGGCCCATACTTCAATAAAACGCTGAAACACAAGGTCAAACAGCCCTCCATAATAGCCTTGCAGCGCGCCCAGCGTTACTCCAATAATTGAACAAATGATGGTAAGGATAAATCCGAACAGCACGGAAATTCGAAAGCCATAGATAAGACGGGCGGCAACATCACGTCCGCTGTCGTCGGTACCAAGAATGTTAGCCGGTGTTGGCGGCGATGGGGCGGGACTGGGCAGATCATAGTTTATTGTGTTATAGCTAAAGGCGATGGGAGGCATCAGCATCCAGCCGTCCGCATTGATTTTTTCGATGATGTAGGGATCGCGGTAATCAGCGTTAATATCGAACTCTCCGTCAAAAAGCAATTCAGAATAGTTCTTAAAAACGGGAAAATAAAAATTGTTTTTGTAGCGGACAATAAGCGGACGGTCATTCGCCAGGAATTCAGCGCCAAGCGAAAGCACAAAAAGCGCGCCAAAGATAATAAGCGCTATAAAACCGCGCCTGTTCCGGGTAAAGCGCATTCCGTTCAGCCATCCTTTTTTGTTTGATGTTGCCACATCCGCCCCTTTCCCGCAGTATGCCATAAAACATCCTGTTTTTCCAAGCCGTTATACCTGCGTGAAGAGACCGTGACCGCGTTCTAAACGAGTTCTTCAATCTGTTTTGCAAGAAAGGCGCTGTACTTATCGGGATCAACTTTAAACGCAACAATGGGCGAGCGCTTGTCTTCTCCGGCTTTGCCCAGCGCCCGTTCAGTTTCGTTGATAAGGCGTTCAGGGTTGACCATGCGGAATGCCCGCGACGAAATACCGATAAGCAGGCGGGATTTTTTGCCGCGCGCCTGTTCCGCCGTTGCCTGGCGGTGCATCTGTTTTGCCGATTCAAACGCTTCTTCAATGTTGGTATTGGGTGCGATGATATAAATACCAAAAGGCGGGCGGGGAAAATGGCGCGTGCCGTCCTTAAAGCAAACGGCCGCAGCATCTTCAAGGATTTCGTTGGATGTGCCTTCTTCCGTCCACTGGGCGGATAGTAATGCCATATCCTGTTCGGCCTCTTCGGCGTATTCCAGCGCCGGTTCAAGTTCACGCAGGAAGTCCGGCTGTTCGTCAAGCGTACCGAAGGGGTCATGTTCGTAAAGCCCTTCGGCAAAGCCGGTTTCATCCAGACCGGCGGTAAATGCGGAAAAGTCGGCAAAGTCGTCTGATGTGTCTATTCCGTCCGTTTCCGGCAGGGCGGCAGCTTCCGGCTCGTTCTGCGCGGCGGGAGCGAAATCCGGCGGCGGAATAGGCCGTTCAGGGCCGTCCAAGGGATCATCTTCTGGCGCGGCGGCGGGTGCGGCTTCGTAGGCTGCGGGGGAGGGGGGGGGGGCAGACTGAAGAGGGCTTTCTTCAGCTTCGGGTTCTTCTGGTTCAACGGCATCGCTGTCGCTGGAGGAGCTGACTGTTGCCAGAGTTGGCGCGGCGGCTTCGGTGTCTTCGGCCTCTTCAAAGCCGTCATCTTCATCAACTTCATCATCTACAGGTTGTTTTACCAGCGTTATGTCAATTATCAGCAGGGCGAACGACACAAAAACAGCAATAAGCACGGCAAGAAGGACTTTTCTTAAAATAAAGAGCAAGTTTCGAAAATCAATATACGACGCCGCACCGCTGATGGTAATGCCCTTTTCACCTTCGATACGGAGCGGGGCGGGAGCAAAACGCCTGAGCAGATAAAAGCCGCTTAGGCGTGGTTTTTCGCCTGCCCAAGTGATAAGCCCCGGCGTTTTTTCGGCGGCAAGCGCATAATTTTCCCCCACGATAAAGACCGCTTCCAACGTTTGTTTTACCGTTATTGCGTCAAGAATGTCCTCTTTGTAGCTTGCCGTTGTCCAGCCAAGCACACCGGCAGATGCGGCAAAATCCCGCAGTTCTTCGTATTCTTTTGTTGCAAGCTGCGCGTGTTCCTGTACCGCGTCACGGATTAACAGTCCCGCACATACTGTTGCCGCCGCGTAGACACAGATGCACAGCAAACTGCAGACCGCCTGAATCTTCTGCCAAAGAGTTTTCACTATATAGGATTGTCGGCCTTTCCTGCAAAAAGATTAACTTTCGCAATTGCCGCACGGCCTTTTTCCGCTGAGTATGGCACGTGGAAACCCGCGCATGCAAAACCCAAACGGCCGCGGATTTTATTGAACATTCGGCTGGAATCTCAGACACGGTAACTATTTTGGGCTTGACAGGACGGGAGACAGGCTATAATTTTAATTAGTGGACAAAAAACGAATCAAAATCAGGGATGTTATAGACCTTTTAGCCGCCATTGGCGGTGCGGTCTCTGTTTTGAGATTTTTTTTGGCAGTGTTTCAACGGAGACTGAAAAAATGTTTTGGCCAATTTTTTATGGAATATCGGGGGGTTTGCTCGTTGTTAGTCTTGTAAACCGCATAATCAACATAAAAAACCGCACGAATATTTAACGGTTGATGGTTTGTCATATCATTGAGCTCGATTGCGCGTTGAACCACTTAAGTTTAAGGAGACAGGTATGATCACATTAAAGGGCAGAGGCGTAAGTGCCGGTATTGCAAAGGGAAAAATTATATTCCTTGACCGAACGGCCTTTATTCCTGAAAAGAAAAAAATTACCGATCAGGAAGGCGAAATTCAACGATTCAAAGCGGCTTGCGTTCAGGCAGCACAGCAGCTTTCCGAACTTGGTGAAAAAATAGCGGACAAACTTGGAGAAGAGCATGCGGCTCTTTTTGAAGTTCACAGTATGATGCTTGAAGAAGATGATTTTCTTGACCCTATTATCGAATTGATAACTACAGAGGATGTATGCGCTGAATGGGCAACTGAAACAGCAAGTACAAAGCTTGCTCAAGAATTTGCCGACATGGAAGATGAATATATGAGCGCTCGTGCCATCGATGTAAAAGATGTGGCCAAACGAGTTATCGCCGTGCTTTCCGGCACACAGATTGATGTTACCTCCGGCCCTGATCCAGTTATTCTTGCTTCCGACGATTTTACCCCCAGCGAAACCGCGCAATTTGACCGCAGCAAGGTTCTTGCGTTAGTGTCGCAGGCCGGCGCAGCGAATTCCCATACAGCAATCTTTGCCCGCACAATGAATATTCCCGCGATTATCGGGCTGGGAGCGTCGCTTTCCGCCGGGCTTTCCGGCAAAGAAGCCGCCGTTGACGGCGAATCTGGCGCGTTATACATCGATCCTGAACCACACGTTGTTGCCGAGCTTACAACAAAAGAAGCGGCGCTTCAGGCAGAGCGTGACGCGCTGGAACAGTACCGCGGAAAATCTACCCGGACAAAAAGCGGACGAACCATCAAACTGTATGCAAACATTGGTTCAGTAGAGGATGCCGAATCGGCAGTGGCCGGCGATGCCGAAGGCATAGGGCTGTTTCGCAGCGAGTTTCTTTATTTGGGCCGCGATAACTATCCCGACGAGATTATTCAGTTTGAAAGTTACAAAAAAGTTGCCGAAACGATGGGCGGCAAGCAAGTAATCATTCGTACACTCGATATTGGCGCTGATAAACAGGCTGATTATTTTCATCTGCCGCACGAAGAGAATCCTGCGCTGGGTATGCGGGCCATCCGTATCTGCCTTACCCGCACCGACCTTTTCAAGACACAATTACGGGCGCTCTACCGTGCATCGGCGTACGGCAATGTGGCAATTATGTTCCCGATGATTTCCAGCGTGCAGGAGCTTATCAAGGCAAAACGCATCGCCGCCGAGGTGCGCGAAGAGCTTACCGCTCAGAAATTTGAATTTAATGCGAAAACGCCCATCGGTATTATGATTGAAACTCCAGCCTCCGCCGTTATAAGTGATCAGCTGGCTCAGGAAGCTGATTTTTTCAGCATTGGAACCAACGACCTTACCCAGTATACCCTTGCTGTTGACCGGCAAAACGAGGCGATTAACGAGTTTGTCGATACCCACCATGAAGCAATACTTCGCCTTATCAAAATGACCGTTGACAATGCGCATAATGCGGGCATTTGGGCGGGTATTTGCGGAACCTTGGGAGCAGATCCTGAACTTACAGAAACCTTTGTTTCTATGGGGCTTGATGAACTTTCTGTTGAACCTTCATTTATTCTGAAACTGCGCAGCCGCATTGCCGCCTTTAAATAAAGCGGGGCTATTCGTCCCAAAGCCACGTAGAAAGATACCGTTCGCCGGTATCTGGCAGCACGGCAACAATCGTTGCGCCGGCATTTTCAGGCCGTTTTGCCACAGTCAGAGCCGCCTCTAGCGCGCCGCCAGAGGAAATACCGATAAGCAATCCTTCTTCTTTTGCAGCGCGGCGGGCAATTGTGCTCGCTTTTACTTCGTCTGTCTGATAAATCTCATCAATTAGTCCTGGTTCAAATACTGTTGGCACAAATCCGGCGCCAATCCCTTGTATTTTATGAGGGCCGGGCGCGCCGCCGGAAAGCACCGGCGAAGAAGCGGGTTCCACAGCGATAAGTTTAATCTTAGGCTTTTTGCTTTTAAGAAATTTTCCCGCGCCGGTAATTGTTCCGCCGGTTCCCACACCGGCAATAAGTATATCAACGCTGCCGTCTGTATCTTCCCAAATTTCAGGCCCTGTCGTCTGTTCGTGTATTAACGGGTTTGCAGGATTGTTAAATTGCTGTGGAATAAAAGAATCTGGCGCGGCGGCGGCAAGTTCTTCCGCTTTGGCAATAGCGCCCTTCATTCCTTTTGCCCCTTCGGTAAGCTCAAGCTGCGCTCCCAGTGCCTTTAAAAGCTTGCGCCGTTCGATGCTCATGGTTTCCGGCATTGTTAGAATAAGTTTGTATCCTTTAACAGCGCATACAAACGCCAGGCCTATGCCGGTATTTCCGCTTGTAGGTTCAATTATTACGGTAGAGCTGCTGATCTTCCCGTCACGTTCCGCAGCTTCAATCATCGCAAGTGCAATGCGGTCTTTTACGCTGTGAAGCGGGTTAAAACTTTCCAGCTTGGCATAAACAACGGCATTGCTGTCATTAAGCCGGTTTATTCGAACCAACGGAGTCCTGCCTATCAAATCGGTAATCTTTTCTGCTCGTGCCATATAAGCTCCTCAACTATTTCTTAGTATTTTAGTAGGAATTGTAAAAAATGATTTCGATTTAGTCAAGAGGATGGACAGTGGGCAGTGGGCAGTGGGCAGTGGGCAGTGACAGCCGGTTTTGCTGTCCACTGCCCACTACCCACTGTCCACTAAATACATGCGGTTTTGAGTTCAGCTTATACTTCCGCGGCGACTTTCTCACGCACCAACTCGTTGATAACCTGGCCGATGCTGGTATGGGTTGCTTCGGCTACGGTTTTGAGATAATTCATGGACATATCGTTCATGCCCAAAAGCCGCCCCTCGCGCTG
>JAITHM010000027.1 GCA_031279965.1 Spirochaetaceae bacterium | reverse complement strand
TCCATGCGGGCCAGCTGCTGCTTGAGGAACTCCCCCGTTCCCGAAGCGCATTTGTTCCCCGAAAAATTGTTGACGATCTTCCCCGTCTCATCCAGCCGGTAAACGATGAGGTCTTCCCCCCCCATACTTACCACCGCGTCCGGCGCTCCTTGCAACTTGCCGCCCGCTCCCGGCAGCCGTAAAGCCGCCTCCACGCAGAGCGGCTCCAGAGTGCCTGTGAGGTTGAACATAAAGCGGCCTTCGTTGCCGGTAACGAGGGCCTTTATGCCGGGCTTCACGTTCCCTTCGGCGAGGAGTTTCTTTACCACCGCGTGAAAATCGCCCTCATGCGGGGCCGCAGCGCTCCAACGCACCGCTCCGTTATCCAATAAAACCATTTTAAGGCTCGTCGAGCCGATATTAATTCCAAGTGTTTCCATAGTATTTGCATCCTAACACACTTACGCGCCTCTGTATAATAGGCTGAAAGCGATCAAATCTGCTTTGTTATCAGTGTAGAGAAAAATACATAATTATTAATCGTAGAACAGGCAAAGTCCCCATACTTTTTGAGCGCCGGCTGATTTGAGCGCTTCAGCACAGACGGATAGTGTAGAACCTGTGGTAAAAACATCATCAAACAAAATGATTTCTTGTGCGACAGGGCCTTTGACAATAATTTTACCCCGTAGGTTGTTGATGCGCCCTTCCCGGTCAAGTTCTTTTTGTGTTTTTGAATGGAGCCGTCGTAGCGGACGGGAGATTGTAATACCAGATCCGGTACGGTGTTCAAGTATTCGGGCAAGTTCCTCAATCTGATCCCAAAGAGTTTGCTTTAACTTCCCCGCCCGGGGAGGCACTGGAACCCAGACTGCATTGGAGGCCTCGGCAGGAAGAAGATCGCAAGCCAGGATAAGCTTTTCTGCTAAAAATGCGGCAAGCGTCCGAAATTTACCAAATTTATACGCTTTGAGCAGTTCACGAAACTCTCCAATATAAGGATAAATCGCCACTGCGGCATCGAATGACCAATTCTTTTCCTGTTTACACGTGATGCAAAGATCAATTTCAGAGATAAGGGGTTTCCCGCAGCGTTGGCATCTCGGCACGTATTCAAGCGGGAAGTGTTCTGCACATTCAGCACACAGGCCATAATACGCCTCCTGCGGACTAAGCAGCACTCGTCCACATAAAGGACAGCCGGATGGAAACACATGTTCACGCGCAAAATTGCGCATTTTTTCAAAGAATCGCATATCAAAACAATGGGGCAATTGTAGTTCGTGCTTTAATGAATCTGTGACAATCTGGGCATCAAATGATAAATGTCATAAAAGAGCGCGGGCACATTCTGAATATCGTGTTAAAATGGTTATTTATTACCAGGAACACGAATACTAAATCCGCTTGAAGCAGAAAATTTATCGAAGAGGCCGCCCTCAAGTCCGGTTAGTACCATATCTGCATTTACAAACCAGCGGAAATTTTTGCTAAAATCGATGCCAAAACCTCCACCAGCATACAGTGAATTCTTTGATACAGGATTATGCCAACCGACAACACCAGGAGCAATTTCTTCGCTATAGTTGCCTGTTTGCATAAGCCAGCCTGCTTCTGCGGAAATTCGAAATGGCACATTTTTGGCAAAAAATTCTATCTTTCCATAAATTCGCCTGTGGCCGGCACGAATTGAGACCGTATCGGTTATGATGGCATCGTAGTTTCTATCATTATATCCAGCGGTGATAAGAATGTGGGGCAGCCAGAAACCGCCGTAAAAATGCAGCACTTGCCGGTGAGAACTTCCTGGTTTATTTGCAATCCAGTTACCACCGCCTATGTCAAGTACAAAATCACTGCCAAAATAAAGAATGCCTGGAAATTCAATCTTTATCATGCCATCAACGCCGATATTCCAAAATTCAACCGCAATAGGATCGTACCCTGCGTCTAAATCATGAATACCCATTTGAACTCCCATTCCGACATGAATAAGCCCCATCTTAAAGCCCAATCCGGCATTTACTGTATTCTGAAAAAAACTGTCTGCCTGATACAAAAGTTTAAAAGTGTAGTATTTATTAAACTCGCCTTCTACCCGAAAAAAATAGACCGGTTCCATTGAACTGTAATAGTTCGGTTCCCGCCCCAGCTTATAGGTATCCAGCGTGCCGCCGTCGATGCCGCCGCCAAGGGTAATGTAAACTGGCTGAGCAAACGCCGCATGAGAAACCAGCACGCATACCGCAAATAAAACCTGGCGTCTTGCCACAATATTTGCCTAGCTTTTCCCGGGACGCGCCGGAATTACTTCGAACCCGCAATAGGGCACAAGTGCTTTGGGCAGATAGACTGATCCGTCTTCACGCTGAAAATTTTCCAGTACGGCTATGATTGCACGCGAAATAGCAATCGCTGTTCCATTAAGCGTATGCACAAAACGGTTTTTACCGTCATCATCTTTGTACCGGATGTTAAGGCGGCGCGCCTGATAATCGGTGCAATTCGACGTTGAAGTTACTTCGCCGTATTCACCGCCATTTCTGCCGGGCATCCATGCTTCAATATCCCATTTGCGATACGCCGGTGCGCCAAGATCACCCGTACATATATCCATTACACGGTAGGGCAGCTCAAGTCCGGCAAAGATCTCTTCTTCAATCGCGCGCAATTCATCATGAAGCGCATCGGACTGGCCGGGCAGGCAAAACACAAACATCTCTACTTTGGTAAATTGATGCACACGGTAAAGCCCTTTTGAGAAGCGCCCCGCAGCGCCCGCTTCACGCCGGAAGCAGTGAGAAAGCCCTGCCATTTTAATTGGGAGTTGGTCTTTGGAGAGAATTTCATCTGCATGAAATCCCCCCAGCGTAATTTCAGCTGTGCCAATAAGACAGCTTTTTTCGCCTTCCAGACCATAAACATTTGTTTCATCTCCGCGCGGATTAAAGCCTGTGCCATCGAGTATCTCGTCTTTTGCAATATCCGGTGTGATAAACGGCATCCAGCCTTTTTTCATAAGAATATCGAGCGCATACCGGATAAGGCCCAATTCAAGAAGTACAGCTTGATTTTTAAGATAATAGAACTTAGTCCCTGAAACTTTCGTTGCAGTATCAAAATCAATAATATCAAGATCCTGTCCCAGCGCAACGTGGTCCTTGGGGGTAAACGAAAATTGCGGCGGAGTGCCAAAAAGACTGTGCTGAATATTCGCATTATCGTCTTTGCCTGTGGGGGCCGCAGGGTGCGCCATATTGGGGATTTTCTTTGCTTCACACTCAAGCGCTGCTTCGACAGTTCGCAGTTCTTCTTCCGCGGCGGCAATACGGTCTTTTATCTGCCTGCCTTCATCAACAAGGCGCTGCCGCGTGTCATTATCCAGCTTTGCTTTCATTGCAAGTGCGTTTTGGTTACGCTCCCGCTGCAATTCCTGAATCGATGTGGTAAGCGCTGTCCTGCTGTTATAGAGCTTTACAACAGCATCTGCATCAGCATCCATTGCGCGGTTTTTTATGTTTTCTTTAACCGCGTCCAAATTCTCTACGATAAAACGATAATCAAGCATTTGTTTAGTTTACGCAACGCCGCCCATCCCGTCAACATCAGCCGCGCCTTTTTTTGTGTGTAAGAATACATGTGCCTAAAAGGGGAAAAAGAAGCAGCAATGCAAGAAGAATCCAGGCTATGATTGTTTGCGAGGCAAAAAACGCCCACCAGATGGCCGAACCAACAAGCGAAAGTGCAAAAATTAGTGCGGTGCAGGTCGCCGCTCGTGCAAACTCCTGCTTGATTGTGTAAAACATTGCCAACGGATGCATACTAAATGCCAGTACCGACAAAAGCACTGGGACAAGCACCAAATTTGCCGGATTTTTTTCTGTTCCCCAGCGTATCGAGCAAATCAAGACCGGAGGAATCAATGCCAATAATGTCCAGCCCGTCCAATCAGGCGGTTCGTTTATTTTAAAAAAAAGCCTGCGGATTTTTATAAACGCGGCACAAGCCGCAAGAGGCATCATGACAGGAATCAGCACATAATCAAAACAGGCGCTTATAAGGCGCGACAGCCCTAAACCCGAGGCTGTCCAGAAGCTTACAAAAAAAAAGCGAACTATTCCGGCAATCAACCCCACTCCAAGGGCACTGATGCGTTCAAAAAATCTTGTTTTGGATTGTTCGGGCACAGGCGGTTTGACGCCTGCCCATAAGAGATAACAGAGCGGCAGCCACAGCAAACAGAATAAGAGCATAACGCTATAGTAGCATCTCGCGGAGAGCGCTTCAATACAGGTTAACTGGCGGCGGCTTAATAAATACCGGTAATGGTAATTTCGCTCCAGTGCGAAGAGTATGCTGTTATCCCGCCGGAAGACTCTTCCCAAATGTTTTGAAGCGCATATTCCTGAGGGCGCGATAATGTCCGTCCTGCTCCGTCGAGCGGCGCAAGTTGAGTTTCTCCGTGTGAAAAGCTTAACCGGTTGTTATCCAGGCTGCCAAAGTAATACTCCGCGTAATTTCCTGGAAGCATAAAGCCGGAAGGTGCGGTGCCTTTTCCCAGGGTAATATCCACCGGCACCCAGCCAAAGCCGTCAAGCCAGAATTCTGCCCAGGTATGGGGCAGCGTCTGGCGGTTTTTTGCTACCAGTACGCCGGCAACAGGAATTGCGGAAAGCTTTGCTGCCCGGCTTAACGCGCAAAACCGCATTACATCGTTATAGGCCCCTTGTGATGGCTCGCTAAGCAATTTTGTATAAATTAACCGGGCTTTTGTATAGGGGTTGGTTTCGTTTCCGGTAATGGCGTGCGCTTCTGCTTCAATGCGGGCCGCGTCGCTGCTATTCAGCACAGGTGCCGCCGGCAGCGCTTTCTCTATCGCCGGCTCTTGGGCGGCGCTTACTTTGTGAGCCTGAACTTCAGTTTCAATACCAAATACATCGACGAGATACGAAACAGACACCTTACGCGAGAATCCAGATGGTACATCAATAAACTGATACAGTGCGGTTCCACGATAATTTTCTATAAAGGGCTCAATATTTCGCTCCAAAAGATCTTTGTTAAGCTGAGTAGATGAATTTGCCGGAAGCGGCAGCCACAAAAACAAAAAATTGGGCAGGGTCGATTGCGCAACACGGACATCAACCGAATAGGCAATGGAATATGTTTTACGGTCTTTAATCTTTTTTGTTCCCGGCGCTCCAGAGATTGTAAGCAGCGCTGAATTGCTTGCTCCTTTAGCAGTGACGACCTGTACAAGTCCGCTTACTGCTCCATCGGGAACGCGCACCTGGAGCGTACGGTCATTCCACAGCTCATAACCGCCCTGTTCTTCTAAAACGGGCAGCGGGGATGTTAAGCCGGAACGTGTCTCTGCCCCCCAAGTAAAATAGACCTGTGATGTTTCGCGGCTCTCCCCAAAGCCGTTTCCCTGAATCTCAATAATCTTGCCTACGTGTGTTTCTGCTGGAACAATCGCCGAAATAACAGGCAGTCCCCGTGCTGTTGTGGAAAGCACGGGCATGGAGTCTTCCGTTGAAAAAAGCACCCCGTTGCTCTTGCGTGAACCGCACTGAACGGTAAGCATGCAGGATTCACCAAAATCAGGAATACGCACGACAATAAGATTGTTATTCCAAGCCGCATAGGAAGTTTGCGTAGGAATAATACCGCCAAAGCTAACAAAAGATTCACCTTGTTCTTCGCCAAAATCGTGCCCGTGTATAGTTACATAATCGCCAGTTTTGCCAATACGCGGCTCAAGCAAACTAATCTGCGGCAGACCGCTTTTACATGATAGGAATGCGCACGTAAAGAAAACGCATACCCCAACCCCCAGTTTTGACATGGCATAAAACTAGAGAATACGCAGTTAAATTTCAACTAGGCGGATAGCGAAGTTAAGTGGACAGTGATGAGTGGGTAGTGATGAGTGGACAGTGATGAGTGGACAGTGGGCAGTTGCCGGTATATGGCAGCTAACGCAGTACTAAGCGCCAGCTAACATATACCGAAGTGCTGTTTCCTATTTAATACAGAACGCGGGGACGACGCCTTTCGCCGAACCCGCAGTGGCACCGCCGACCTTACCGCTGCTGAAGACACAGCAAAAAACTGTGGTTGATCCGTTGTTCGGCGAGGCTGACCACCAGTCTTCTGACTTATTCCTACCGCTGTTCGCATTGTCCGCTCCGGTGCCGTAAGCCCACAGCCTCCCCTGGTTACCGTCACTTTCTCCGCTGACGGCACCATTAACATTCCAAGTGTTCACGCCCCCCGACACCTCCCATACGGTCGGCAGGAAGACTTTATCCGAAAGCTGGTTGGCGCTTCCACCCTGCGGCGCTCCAATCACGCGCTTAACGCTCCAAAACACAGATTCGGGCACTCCGGCGGCGACAAGAGCGTTGTAAAAAATCCCGCTCCCGTTAACTCCGGCCACAGGAGTCAGATACTTCCTAATCTCAGTGTTGGCGTAACCGCCTGTGTTAGTATCCGTGGCGTTCATCCTTCGCTGTGTTACAGCATTTTCAAACTGAAACACCAGATGATGCGCTCCGGCTTCGTTGCCGTTCTTACCGCCCGCATACGGGTTTATCCCCACAACCTTTACCTTTTGATTGCTTACCGATGGGACGCGGCTTCCCATTTCGTTGTATACAGCCTCCGGCACGCTAAAGCTTGGCAGCATAACCCAGTCATTTATCTTAATTTCGCCCAGCTTCATGTTCACCGTGCTCGGATTCGCTACGCTCAACGTCCCGTAGCGAATATACGATTGAACGGCGTTAAACACCGCCGTTACGTGCGCTTGGGTAAGACTGGCGGGGCTATAACCGCTTGGCATAATCCCAAACTTGACCATAAGATCGGCGTTGGTTAACTGCCCGGAAACAGGCCCGCCCCATATCGCGTAAAGGGTAAGATCCGCGGAACCGGTGTATACATCGCCCGGAAGATACCTCGTCCCCGAAGCGTCACCGGCCGTGTTCCACTCCATAAACGTCTTCCCGCTCGGCGCGGTAAACGTGTTCGCCGTTGCAATAGTCTGGGCTACCGCCGCAGGGGTTGTTAAAGGATTGTTTGTCCCCCCGTTGGCGTCGTAGGTAATTGCGGAAAACCGCTTGTACACCGTTACGTCCAGGGTCGCGGGGCTAAACGAATACGCCGTTTTGGAAAGCGTCACTTTTACCTCTATGCTTTCTTCAACCGCCTCAATCCCGCTTATTTCAATAGTATACACGCCTGTTTCACCAGGGCTCACGGCGTCGCCTTTAACAAAACTGCCGCCTTCAGTCAGCGCTTCAAGGCTGATGTCTTCGGGGGCTAAGCCGGGAACAGCCTGGTT
>JAITHM010000147.1 GCA_031279965.1 Spirochaetaceae bacterium | reverse complement strand
CTTTCTATTATCGTGCATTGATGCAGAATATTTTTTACTCAAAACAAACTACCACAACAAGAGCTTGCAGAACAGCAGCTCAAACACACACTCATTCCGCTTCCTGTCTTCCAGCCGAAACATGGTAAGACAAAGCCGGTTACGTTTCCGGCGCTATTCTACACAAAAGCCGATTTTTCCAAGACTACTGCATCCGTTCCAAAAACAGAGATATTATCTGCTAATAGCCTATCATAATCTATCTTCCGTGTCCAGTCCTCAGTTACTAAAGGAGCAATGCGGTCTCTTGACAAAAGCAGTAATATTGGATAGGGTGAAGACTTAAGTGGAGGCATTATGGCACGGAAAAGAGGCGGAAGCGGTGCAAAGAACGGACGCGATTCAAATCCGCAGTATTTAGGAATTAAAGCTTCAGGAGGAAGCCGCATCAATGCGGGCAGCATTATAGTCCGGCAGCGCGGCACAAAAATACATCCGGGCGTAAATGTTGGCTGTGGGGGTGACTATACACTCTATGCGCTTAAAGACGGCATTGTTACCTTTACCGCACGAGGCGGCCGTAAACTTGCTTCAATTCAAGAAACTTGAACCGTTTTACTGATGAAGCGCTTATTGAAGTTTCATCCGGCAATGGGGGAAATGGCTGCATAGCATTCAGACGTGAGAAATTCGTACCGCATGGCGGGCCTTCAGGCGGTGATGGCGGTAGGGGTGGAGATGTTATTTTTACCGTTCGCTCGAATTTGCGTACACTTTCTCATTTACGATACCAGCACAAATTCAAAGCGGAAAATGGACGCGATGGCGAAGGTTCAGAATGCTTTGGGCGCAATGGCGCTGATTGCATAATTCCAGTACCGCCTGGCGCTGTCTTAAAAGATGAGGCCGGAACGCTTATTCATGATTTCGGAAAAAACTCAGAAAACTTCCTCTTTTTACGAGGTGGAAACGGCGGGTGGGGCAATGTTCATTTTAAATCATCTGTTCAACAAGCGCCGCGGAAAGCCCTGCCCGGGCAGCCGGGCACCCTTATGAAAATTTTGGTAGAGCTTCAAATAATGGCTGACATTGGTTTTGTCGGCCTTCCCAATGCGGGAAAATCTTCACTTCTTGACCGGTTGACCAATGCGCGCCCCAAAATTGCCCCCTACCCTTTTACCACAAAAATCCCCAACCTTGGTGTTCTTCACTATGATAGTCATGATGTGATTCTCGCTGACATTCCCGGCATCATCGAAGGCGCGTCAAACGGAGCCGGACTTGGCATCCGGTTTTTAAAACATATTGCCCGCACCTCTGCGCTGGCATTTCTTATCGACCTGAGTGATGACGGCTGCCTTACAACTTTTGATGTACTTCAACATGAACTTGCTGGATTTTCACCAGAATTGCTAAAAAAAAAACGCATTGTCATTGCTACAAAACTTGATCTTGACGGCGCATCGGAGCGGCTTGACGAACTTAAACAAAAGTATCAGCAAGAAACCGTCATGGGAATTTCTGTTTTTTCCGGAGCAGGTATTTCAGAAATTGGGACTGAATTCCTAAAACTGACCCGTGGAACGCCGCCTAAGGCCGCATAACATGGATTTTTCTCCGCTCATAATTTCGCTAAAAACCGCAGCAACGGCAATTTTTTTTACGTTTTTTTTAGGACTCGCCTGCGCGGTACTTACTGCTAAAATTAAAAACAACTACCTTAAAATGACGCTTGACGGCATATTTACACTACCTCTTGTTCTACCACCCACTGTAGCTGGATTTTTTCTTCTGTGGATCTTTGGCATTGAAGGCCCTATTGGGGCATTTTTTCTTGAGTATTTTGCTGTCAAAATAGCGTTTTCTTGGGGGGCAACTGTGCTTGCCGCTGTTGTCATTTCATTTCCCTTAATGTATCGTGCGGCTCGAGGAGCGCTAGAGCAAATTGACCCTGTATATGCTGATGCCGCGCGAACACTGGGCATGAGTGAATGGCGCATCTTGCTGCGCGTAATTTTACCCCAGGCGATGCCGGGCATAGCGGGCGGTAGTGTACTTGCTTTTGCCCGCGGTCTTGGCGAATTTGGCGCAACAGCAATGATCGCGGGAAATATTGCTCATAAAACACGGACACTTCCCCTGGCAATCTATTCCGAAGTTGCCGCCGGCAACTTTGACACAGCACTGCGTTATGTAATCATCATCATGATATTCAGTTTTTTTATAGTCGCTCTTATCAACTCTGTCTCTGGAAAAAAACAAACATGACCATCAGAATTTTAAAACAGCTTTCGCCAACATTTACTCTTGATATTGACCTGGAAACACAATCAGACTGCCCTTTGGGCATACTCGGTGTTTCGGGAGCGGGGAAAAGCATGACACTAAAATGTATTGCCGGACTTGAAACCCCCGATGAAGGTTTTATTGAATTAGACGGCACAGTTTTGTTTGATTCGAACCGAAGAATTAATCTAAAACCGCAGGAACGCCGCGCGGGTTACTTATTCCAGCACTATGCACTCTTTCCCCACATGACTCTTCTTGAAAATCTTACCGTTGTTTTAACATCTTCACAATATGAAAAAAACGAATGCGCATACCATTGGATCGATAAATTTGGTCTTGCCGGCCTCGAACATCGTTTTCCTCGCAAACTTTCCGGCGGACAACAACAACGCGCCGCACTTGCCCGCATATTTCTTTCTAACCCGCGTGCGATGTTACTGGACGAACCTTTTTCAGCACTCGATGCGGATTTGTGTGAATATATGCGCATAGAAATTGCCGGGCTTATCAACGGAATGATGGCAGAAAATTTTCAGAACACCATTCTGGTAACCCACTCACGTGATGACGTATTTGCTCTTTGCCAGGATCTTGCAATAATGGACTCTGGCAGAGTTATCGCACGGGGCAAGCCAGAAACGGTTTTCAACAACCCAGGAACAGTGCAGGCAGCACGTTTAACTGGCTGCAAAAATATTTCATCTATTAAACATATCAATGATTTTGAATTTGAAGCTCTTGATTGGGGTACACATCTCCGTGTTATCAAACCTCTTGCCAGAGAGACAACACATATAGCTATTCGCGCACATCATCTTGAAGCTGGCTTCGGCAGAGATTTTAATGAAATCCCTATTGTGGAAAAACAACGGAGCACAACAGCGTTTGAAACAACAGTACTTGTAAGCAATATTCATTATCGTGAAGGAATTATTTGGTGGAAACTTCCCCGCACTGAGCAACTCACCATTCCGGCAACACTCTACTTCCCGCCAGAACAGCTTATGCCGCTTAAAAATGCTTGAAAAGCTCAGAAATTAAAGATAAATTTACAAACAGCCCCGAAACCGGCTGCCCTGCTCCGCCAACGAGCGGAGGAAGGCGCCCCTCCGGTCGAAAGCGCAAGTATGAAAAGGGGTCGAGCGCCCCTTGCTATTATACATACCGTTCGGTATAATTTAAGCATGGATGAAAAATTGGCGGATAGTTCGTCAAAACGGCTCATTGCCGGCGCGGCGCTTTCTCTTTTTGCCGAAAAGGGCTTTGAGTCTGTCGGGGTAAACGAGATCGCGGCGAAGGCGGCGCGGGCAAAACCCTCGCTTTACC
>JAITHM010000114.1 GCA_031279965.1 Spirochaetaceae bacterium | reverse complement strand
TTTGGGCGGAAGCGCGCGGCCTGCGGTAAAGCCTGCGGCGGCCGCCTTGAGCCGCGGCGTTAGAATCTGTGCTGACAAACGGTTTCTTGTCCCCATAGCTTGCAATATACCACAACCTGAGCAGCCTGTCAAGCAGGGCGGGCGGCCAAAGTTCAGCAGAAAATTTAGAGGGGCAGTTGACGGGCAGAGGCGGCGCGGGTAGTATACAGGCTATGCCTTATATTTCAATTAACACATCCGCCGCACTTTCTGATGCAAACAAAGCAACACTTGTCAGCGAACTGGGACGGCTTATTACGATTATTCCCGGTAAAACAGAGGCGGATCTTATTGTTGATCTTTCAACAAGCCGGGCTATGTTTATGGGTGGTAAAAAAACACCTTCGGCTTATATCGACCTTCGGGTCTATACGAAAACAACGGACGAAGCAAAAAAGCTGTTTACCCGCGAAGTCTTTACTCTGCTAAATCACGAGCTTGGCATCAAAACGGAACATCTCTACATGACTATTGCTGAATTTGACAACTGGGGCTACGATGGCGAATTTCACTAGCGGCCATGTTCTTTAGGCAGCGAGATTGTATCGTTTACACCGATTCCGGCGCGACCGAACCAGCCAAGGGGAACCTCAAGCGCGTACCGGACAGAACGGAAAGATTGAACGGTATTAAGCTGTCCGCTTTTCATATCATGGATTTCTCGAATAATGCCGTTTCGGTCTATATAAGCTATCGAAAGCGGGATAAGAGTATTCTTCATCCAAAATGAAAGCACCCGGTCGGTCTTCCAGATAAAAAGCATACCGTCGCCGTCTGCAAGAGTGCGCCGGAACATTAGACCGGTAGTTTTTTCTGTCTCGCTGCGGGCAAGTTCGGCATTAACAGTAACATTCCTGCCGTCATTTGTTGTAACGGTAAGCGTCTCTACAGAAAGTTTTGGCTGGGCTTGTCCTTCCGCTGTCCGGCAGGCACCCGTCATCATCAGCAGAAAACTTACAGCGCACGAAAACGCTCGTGCAGTCTTAAAAGTCATTCAAAAATTCCTCGCGCATTTCGGCGGCATGAGACCGGAGTACCTGCGAATTTTCAACAAGTCCATCAAAAACTTGTTTATCAATATATTTGACGGTAAGCGGCCGTTCGATGGATATGCGCGTTGTAGGTGATTCCCAAATGGCCTCCCGCGGATTAAGAATAATTGGCTGTCCATATTTTTTTACCAGCTCGGTAAAAATTGAATAATGATCGATAAGCGTAGTATTCATCGTAAACGACATAACAAATACCGCGTCATCTTTAAGCTGAAAAAACGCTCGTTTTATATATGCTGTGCCGCCGCTTTCCACTAAATTTTGCTGAGTTACTGGCAAAAATGAAACATCAGGATCTCCCCGGAAAGTAAATGCGCTGTCTATTGTCAATGCCTCTTTTAAAGCATCAAGCGTCATGCCAAGCGACAGGCCGCGGTAAGCTGTGGGCAGGACGGAAGCGCTCTCTTCTGGCGTTTGTGGCACGGCAGTATCCGGTGTTTGTGCACTTAAACTGAAGTGCGCCGCCATAAAGAGCACCGCACACAGCGCGAACCGGCAAGTTATTACGTTTATCAGGTACATCTTTTCCATTATCGGCAAAACTGCGTCAAGGTTCACACTCAGTCTTTCTGATGGCATCGAGTGCGCCGTTGACAAATTTAAACGCCCCCTCTGTTCCATAATCTTTGCAAATGCCGATGGCTTCTTCGATGACGACCCCGGCGGGAATGTCTTTTTGAAAAAGCAAAGAATACACGCTTATCCGTAAAACCGCCAAATCAACTCGTTTAAGACGGGTAATATCCCAGCCTTTAAGGTTTTTTTTGATTTTTTCGTCAATAGCAGGAAGATTCTCGATAGTCCCTGCGGCAAGATTACGGGCAAACGCAAGCACCGTTTCATCAGTCCGTTCAAGCTTTTCACCCTCCCATTCAAATGCGAGTATCTGCTCTAACGGTGCTGGTGCGGCATCGAAACAATAAAGCGCCTGAAACGCAAGTACGCGGGCCTTTCTGCGGGACATCAGTAATTCAGAAATTGTTCATTGATCGAGTAAGGCGGCGGCTGGCCTTTACGAAGGTCGGCAACAAGCTCTTCCTGTGCTTTCGCCAGCGCATCTTGTTGTTTTTTCTGAGTTAAATTCGCCTGGATAAACATACGCACCGTAAGCGGCCTGCCCTGGAGCTGCATCTGCAGTTCAGGCGGTACATTCAGAATAATGTCATCCATGTTGAGTATTTTCTGCGGATATTTTCCCGTCACTTTGATGATGAAAAAGCCGTGAAGCGGCCCTGTCGAAACATCAAGAAGGCCGGAAACTTTGCCCTGTTCAAGCTTAAATGCTGTCTCAATAAAATCATCGGGCATATTGGGGGCGTTACGCGGCATAAGCTGTCCTGTTGCCGATTTATACGCCATATTGGGTGTTCTTCCCTGGAGAACTTTTTCGTCAAACGACATCGCGCTGTTATTGATTTCACGAAGAAGCTTGTTTGCATCGTTTCGCGCCGATGCCTTTTCTGAATCTGTTTTGTAAGGAACCATTAACGCGGCAAATTCAACCGTTTCCGGTTGAACAAACTCAGATGAATTTTTTGTATAAAACGCCTTTACTTCTGCCTCGGTAGGCGGTTTAAGTGCCTTAAAAACATCTCCTTTCTTATCAAGAAGGTATTTTTGCATAATAAGCTGACGTTTATACCGGTCACGAAAAGCAGGCATATCCATTCCGGTCTGCTGTTTTACGGCATCGGCAAATTCCGAATCACTTGGCGCCCGGCCAAGCTGTCCGGAAAGCTGCCCGCGGAACTCGTTCATCTGCTGATTGACTTCGGCATCACTTACGGAAATTCTGTCGCGCTCTGCCCCCTGCAACGCCAGTCGCTGGTTAATCATGCTGTCGAGCACTTCGCGCCGTTCGGCAACAGTAAGGCTGCGCCCCGTCATCTTTTCAATGCTGTCTACTTCATTTTTTAACTGTTTAACCGTAATAGGCTCCGTTTTGGTAAGCCGTACCGTTGCTACTGTTTGCAAATCATTTTGCCCAAAGAGATAGCCGGTTATAAAAAGAATAATGCATCCTGTAAAAAACTGTTTCATACGCCTATTTAAGCCTCACTATCATACACTATCGCTCCCAACTGCTTTGCGTCAACACGGGTGCGGGCACGATACGCATTAAGCGCTCCCCGCTCCCGCTCAAGCTCTGCAAATGTATATGTAAAATCACCCGCATCATCTGCGGTAACATCAACCGGCGAATAAGCAGAAAATTCGTTTATCAACTTTGTACACGCCGCATTAAAAGCACACGGGCGGCTTTCCACTCCGGCAGGCTTAAGATCGGCACACCGCAGAGTGCGCGGACGCTTCCAAATCGTGTCGTAAACATACTGACGAAAGTTTGTCTGTTTCACCCGCTCGTTTGCATGGTGAAGATGCTGATTTCGCAGAAACGGAATAAGCCAGAAAAGGAGTGAAAAGCTCAGCGGTACCATGCCCAACACCCAAAAAATCGTGTTCTGTGCGGCAGCACCCAGACCGGCATCAACAAAGTTGTAGACAAACGCATAAAGATAAGCTTCGCGCGCTGCCGCCGCAATATCAGTAATCACTCCAATAGAAAGGGCGTTGTAGATAAAATAACCGCCAAAAAGCAGATTAACACCATTAAGAACCGAAAACCACCAGTTAAATTTTTTCTCGTTGTTTGAAAAACTGTTAAGGCGGCGCAGCGGACCTGTGTAAGGCTCCTGTAATGCGGTGTGTTCTCCATTCAGCATAAGCGCGTCAAAACGGTAAACCACTGTGCCATCGTCTGTTGCCTCGGGACTGCCGCCATACGCCGCACAAAATGCGGTTATCGCGTCTTCCGCTTCTGCCGGAGACTTTCCGGTAAGTATCATGTATTCCGGCAGGGCAATGACGCCGCCCGTTGACTGCACGTAGGCAAGCACCGCCCGTTTTTCGCGTTCGTCAATGCCGGCGTTAAGGTCACCATCGCCAAATACAAACGAAAATACGGCTTTGTAAAGCGGCTTGCGCGGCGGGCGGCTCTGGTATGAAGAGCCGTTAAAACTTTTGGTAAGCTCCGAGTAAAACCAGATGCGTATAAGCAGATCGATAAGATGCGTTACCACAAAAAAATTCCCGCCGCCATCACGTGAACGGCTGTCCCGGCCGTCCCGCGAAGAACTTTGTGCGGCGAATGATACGACAACCGCCGCAAGGGCAATTACCACAAATAGCACGAAATAGCCAACAAGCATTGTTAGGATCCAAACTTTAAAGAGGTTTGTCGCGGCAGCTTTGATAATGTGCGCGGCCTTTTCAAAAAAACGCCCGGCGGCGGCGCCAATCCCCCGGTAACGGCTTTTGAAACTGCCGGGAAATGAATAGAGTATTTCGCCCGATTCCGTTACGCGAAGCCGCGCCGAGTATTCATCGGCAACAGCAGGTAAAAGTTCGCGCACTTTTACCAAAGGCAGCGTTGTTTTTGCCGTTAAGCCGGCAACAGTCACGCCTTCGCGCTTTTTCCTGCACGCTGATACAATGCTTCGATACGCGGCCTTATCCTGTTGTGATACTCGTTCCACAGTGTTCCTCAATTCGACAGCCTGCTATTTGCCTTTTTTGGGCTTTGCGGCAGGCCGTGTAACAGCAAGATCACGAACAGCATTAACAAGTTCTGTATCCGCGGCGATGTCCGCAACAGATGCAGGCAGCCTGTATGTCCAGTTAAATTCATTGGCAGTGCCCGGCACATTAACGCGCTCGCTTGCCGGGTCGGCGGCGTACCACCGCGGGGTAAGATGCAGCAAGTCCTGAAACTGAAAGACCCTAAAGCGCGATGCCGCGGATGCGGCGGCTTTAAGCACCGTGCGGGCAACACCGGGATTGTATGCACGAGCAAGGTTGGGAGCACCGATAAATGTGGCAAATGCCCCCTGATCTGCCTCGCGCTCCCACCATTCACGGACTGTTGACGAATCATGAACAGCCGGCGTACAGACAGAAAGTTCAGGATATTCATAAAACGGCACATAGGGCTGGCCGGCTTCTTCCCAGTTCCGTGTCCAGCGAATTACTCGCAGTCCTAAAATCTTCAATTTGGCCAGCACTTTGGGTACACAGGCGGGCACTGCACCCAGATCTTCGGCACAGGGCAGCATCGGCGATGCATCTTTAAGAACAGAAAGCAATTTTTCCCCCTCATTTTTCCATTTTTTTTCGCTTTCTTCATTTTTTTTGGCAACAAATGCTTCAAAAGCGGCTTTTTCATCATTGGAAAATGATAACCATGCTCGTGAATCGCGGAAATTCCACACAAGACAGAAATTATCAC
>JAITHM010000070.1 GCA_031279965.1 Spirochaetaceae bacterium | reverse complement strand
AGAAAAGGCTATTTCCCAGATGAACGATGCCGGCGTAATACTGTTTTGATGTTACCCCGCAAGCGGGGTAACAGTGCATTATTCTTCAAGAAGCCATGTGCGAATAAGCTGCGAGACATCAGCAGGATGCTCACGCGCCATATTCATTGATTTTTCAAGCAGTTCAAGCCGTGCCTGATCCTCAACTGACAGCGAAACATCCTGACCTTCTTTATCCGCATCAAGCAGTGCCTGTTCACGCATAAGCTGATGCTGACGTGCAAGTTCTTCTTCACGGCGTCTGCGCGCTTGTTCGCGTGCCCGGGACACAATATGATACACAACAAAGCCGATAAGCAGTACCGCAATACCAATCAGGGACGCAATAACAGTAATTTGAATCTGTCGCTGGCGGAGTAATGTCCGGTCTTCACTGGCAAATTGCACGCTTCGATCAATCTGAATATTTTGAACTATAACCGTATCACCACGGGCGGCGCTGTAACCAATGGCACCTTCAACAAGTTCCCGCGCTTTGGCAAGATCGTTTTCAGAGATAGGTGAATATTCACGTTCAACACCGCCGTCTGGCCGGAAAATAATATCTCCGGATTCGTTGTATTTTTTCTGCCAAATACCGTCAATATTTACTGATACGCTTACGCGGTCTATTGTAGGACTTCGCTCTTCTGAGTACTTTTCTTTATTATGTTCGTAATTTCTTGTTACTGTTTCCTGATTCACTTTGCCAAAAAGATTTTGCATATCTTTGAATGCAGGCGGCGTTGTGCCTTCAACACCAGGAGGCCCCTCAGGATTAAAACCGGTTCCCTCAAATGATGTTTTTGTAGTTACTTCTGAGACGCTGCTTTTTTCAATAAACTGCGAATCGTCATAGACACTTCCTGGTGAACGCGGTTTTAAAATAATAGGATTAATACTTGTACCTTCAACACTTTTTTTTGACATATTCATGGCAACTTTTACATTCAAATCCCGCACACGGTCTGCTGAAAAAAGCGACTGTAATGCCCGCAGTACATCAGCTCGATATTTTGATTCCCAATCGCGCTGGATTTTTAATTCTTTTTCATAATTGGCAAGACGGTCAAATTCTTTCATGCCTTCAAAATCATTTAATGTAAGACCATCTTGATCTACAATGGTAATGTTTTCATCGAGAAGTCCTTGAACGGCATGCTTTAGGATTTTTTGAATACCTTCAATTTTTTTGCGGTTTGTTGTAATATCGCTTCCTGGTTTTGGAGTAAGAATAACACTTGCGGTAACAGGGTCTTGTTGAGATGAAAAAAGAGTTTTTTCAGGTTGAACAATTATGACGTTTGCATCATCAATTTCTGGCAGCGCCTTGATATGCTCCGTAATTGTTGCGGTAATTGCCCGTCTTAAATTTACATTCCGTTCCCAGTCAGTTATTGTCCAGCGTTCACGGTCGAAGAGCGCCCAGGGGTCAGTGCCTTGCGGAACAAGCCCTTCCCGGATCAGAATAGCGCGCATTCTGCGGGCGCTTGCTTCGTCACCAACAGATATAACTCCTGATGATGAAACAGATACCTTTATCCCTTCCGCATCAATACGGGTTACAATGCGCGCACGTTCAGCTTCATCAGTAATCGGCGTTGTAATAACAGGCACCAGGCCCGGTGTCGAGGATATTGATACAAGCGCAACCATCGCTCCTATGACCGCGACGGTAATTCCAACAAGTACAAGCCGTTGAATCAACGACCATTTTGACCACATAGCTTTAAGCTGGTCAAAAAATTTTCTTAGAAATTCAGGCATAATCCCTCCCTCTGGCGCCTAATTCGTGATTATCGTGTATTGATTAAATCCCGCCATGCCTGGGTAAGGCGGCTTAGAATGGTACGGGTAATGCTCAGTGACAGCGTCGCTTCTGCTTGCGCAATGCTTACAGATTCAACATTAATTGAATCTGGACTGATTACCGCCTGCTGTTCTAAATCTGTAGCACGATGCTGCAATGATGAAACGCCGTCAAGCGCGTTCAGCATTGCATTTGCAAAACTTGCATTGTCATGGCGCCCAATCCCAGCCGCGCCAACGCTTCCCATACGCAGCACCGATTCTGCTCCAATCTTCGTTCCCAATTCGGCAATCTCTGCGCCTCGGCCGGTTGGCGTAATATCACTTAACATACCGCCCCGGTCATAACTTCCCTTAAAACCAACAACGCCTTCCGCCTGAACATGGCGTGAATCCGTTCGAGTAAGCGGCAGCGGGTTTACCCGCTGTAATTCTGGTTTCAGTGTCAACATATCAGCCCCTCCCATAAATTGTAACAGCACGATTTAAGAACAGATTTTACTATTCCTCATCGTGCCCATAATTTTTTTATATTTTACTTCCTATATCAAGTGCACGCAAAAACATCGTTTTAGAACCTTCTACAATGGAAGCATTTGCTTCGTAGGATCGTGATGCCGCAATCATATCCGTCATCTCTGTTACGATATCCACGTTAGGCATTTCAACATAATCTTTATTCGGCCCTGACAATATTCTGTCTGGATGCGATGGATCATAAACAAGCCGCGGCGGCGCGCTGTCCTTTTGAATTTCAGAAACGCGTACGCCTTTCCCAACCCCGTTATCCATGCCATCCGGTAAAAACGGACTGCGCCAGAATGCCTGTTCGACACGCGGCCTCATGATGACCCTGCTTCTCTTGTAAGGGCCGCCTTCTGCGGTGCGCGTTGTTGTCGCATTTGCTATGTTATCGGCAATCACATCAGTTCGAAGGCGTTGTGCACCCATTCCCGATGCGGCCGTATCTATTGCTGTAAATAATCCCATACATATTCCTCCAAATTATTAGGGTCTTAAAACGCTGCTTACCTGAGCAAATTCATGGGTAAGTGATTGAACATATAACGTATACCTCATTTGATTTTGCACAATCAGGTTAAATTCGTGTTCGGCATCGACATTGTTCCCGTTGGCTTTTGTCTGGCTTAAATAGTCAAGCACCCGCCGTGGTCTGACATCGCGGTAATCAAGTGGAGCATAATTTGAAATATGTCTGTCGTCGGTGCGCGTAAGTTCAAGCAAAGGCCGGCGCTCTTCTGAATCAAGCGCTTGCTTGAGTGCGCTTTCAAAGTTTACTTCTGTCCGCTTAAAATTAGGAACTTCGGCATTGGCGTGATTATTCGCGTATACTTCTCGCCGTAGACTTTCAACGCCCAGCGAACGATGGAGCAAATCAACAGTTTTTGAAAAACTATTTAGCAGGATATAAATCCTCCCATAATTTATATATCGGCTATCCTAACAATAAAGATAAAAAAAAGTAACCCACCCTTCGAAATACGAACCGCATCCAAATTAATGCTGTTCACCGGCAGCACGCGCCGCCTGCACTCTGCGCCGCCGCTTCAAAATAGGTTTCGGGATACACCATTGTTTCGTGTTCTGAAATTTCAGTCTTTATTGCTTCAATGTCTACGGCATTCAGATCATCCACAACTTTTACATAACCGTAAAATACATTGTCGCCGGTAGAAAAATCAAAATCGTTTGAAGGCATTAACCTAAGCGCATTATCCCCTTTTTTTATGTCGAACTGCGTGTAATATGCGGGAAAAACAAGGCGGCTGTTTCCCGGGTCAAGCGAATCATTGTTTACGGTCAGCAGTGCAGGCATATCCCGCAGCAGCACGACAACGGCAGGCTCTATCCCTTCATCCCGTAAATTGACGGTTACCGCCTGATACGGAAAACCGTATGTTTCCGCCCCGTGCATTTCCGCCAGCACAATGTGGTCTGTGGGAATGGCAACCCCTGCCGGCGTAGGCTCCAAGCTCGGCTCTGTGGCGGCTGTAGTTTCGCCCTCGGCAACCACCGTAATAGAACTGCGGATCATGCCCATCCAGCAGGAGTAAGGGAATTTGCCTGTCCGCTCCGGTATAAACTCGATGATATTGTCGCCTGCGGTAAAGCGGTGTTCAATGTTATATTCGCGGATGATCATGCGGTTGTTACAGCCGTTAATGCTCTCTGCGGGCGCGTTAATTGTCCAGTGAACGGGAATACCCTGCTGCACGGTGATCGCCGGATAACGTCCGGGAAGCAGTGTTGATTTGACAATTTGCACACCATTTTCGATAACCGGCGTGAACACTCCGCCGTCTGCACCCATGCCGGATGATGTAGCGTCCGGCCAGATGGCAGTCTTATCAATAAAATCAAAATTGAAGCCGGAAAGTCCCCAGCCATAACTGAACATCATCATGCCCATCACAGTTACCAGAATCGCTCCCGCCTTCAGTACATGACGGGTAAACGCGCGCCCCCGTGTTCCTCCGCTCAGAAACGAACTTAATGCCCCCATACCGAACATCAGCGGAACCGTTCCCAGTGCGAACAAGAACATGGAAAAGCCGCCGGCAAGAGGGCTTCCTGTTGAAAGAGCATAAATCTGCATGGCTTGCAGAGGGCCGCAGGGCATAAGGCCGTTCAAAAGGCCAATGACAAGCGGGTGTTTGTTTCCTGATTTCTGCGCGTGTATTTTGTGCGCAAAGAATTGGGGCATACGCGGAACAAAGCGGCGCAGTGCGGGAAAAACGCCAAGCATGTTAGCCCCTATGATCACCATGAACACACCGGCAGCTATCTGTACAATCCCCTGAAACCTGCCGGAAACAGTAATTGCGCCGCCCAACGCGCCGGCAAGAGCACCCACGGCCGTGTAGGAAATCACCCGCCCGCCATTGTAAAGAAAAGAAGGAAGTAAAATAGACAATGGGGGGGAAGCCCCCCTCACTCCAGCCCCGCTGTGCGGGTCTTGCGCTGCCCCCCTTCCTGGGGGCGGCGCCCCCAAGCCCCCGCCCAGCGTCTGCGAAAGATTAATACCGCCGCACATGGCAATGCAGTGAACCGACGTGATAAGCCCGATGATGAACAGCATGCCGTAACTCATGCCCGCTTCCGCAAGGGGGAAGGCGGAGGTGAGTGCGCCCAGTCCCAACCCGCGCAGCAGTATAAAGAGGGCAATAATGATAACCAGCGTACCGGTAATTTCTGCAAACGGCGGTGTTGTCTTTTCGTCCAGTACCTTGTAGTCAAGCTCTTCAATAGCCGTTTTTATCTCGTTAAACGTTAGCGCCGTCTGATTCCAGGAAACGGCTGCCGTGCCGGTGTTATAATCCACTTGCGCGTCCTGGACTCCAGCGATGCTTTTCAGTTTGTTTTCAATCCGGTTCTGGCAGTTGATGCAGGTCATGCCGCCTATGCGGATCGTTTGTGTTGTCAGTTCATGCGTCATGGCGTAAGTGTATCATAAAATTGTGTCAAAATTATGGTTGGGCAGGGGATAAGCCATTTGACTTTGGCATAAAAAGGTGATATTATTTGAAACATGACAAAAAAAGTATTAAAAGCAGGTGCCATACGTGAGTAGACGAGATTTCCCTCGAATCCATTTTTACGATCAGGATTTTGTTGATATTTATGATAGAACTTGGGCGTGGGTTCAGGATTGCTGGGATAAGGGGCCGGAAAACAGTGCAATAACGGGTAAATTTTTCTCGTATCCTGAAAGTGCAACGCTGACCCAGATGGATGCGATACTTTCTTCATTTTTTCTCGTATATTCAAACAGAATTTTTCAGGCGAACCCTACGCTTGACGCATTTTACGAACGCCAGGAGGAAAGCGGCGCGATTCGTCATGCCTATGACATTCAGTCTGGCGCGCCGCAAATGGACGAATCCAACCCGGAAGGGATTGGTATACCGCTTTTTGCCTGGGCAGAGCACAATCTTTATCACAAAGCGGCCAACAAGAAGCGCATCAAAGAGGTGTTGCCGATTCTTAAACGGTATAATGATTGGATAGAGGCAACCTTCAAGCACGAAAACGGCCTTTACAGCGTTCCCTGGACGGCAACAGGCATGTTTAACGCGCCCCGCGAAAAAACTGTCTATCCGATAGATTTTAACGCGATGATGGCCATTAATGTGCTGTACATGGCAGCAATTGCTGATATTTTAAACGACAAAGATTCAAGCTTTCGCTATAAAAAGCAATATTTTTCGCTCAAGACCCGCATCAACAGCCTTATGTGGGACAGTGATGACGGCTTTTACTACGATTTAGACAAAGCCGGCAAGAAAATCAAAGTAAAAACTCTTGCGGGATACTGGACGCTGCTTGCCGAAATTCCCAACGAGGATAAGGCAGAACAGCTTATTGCAAAACTTCATAATCCTGAGTTTTTTGGCGCACCGCATCCATTTCCATCCGTTGCCTTGAATGAAGAGAGTTTTAGCGAGGCAGGGGACGGCTACTGCGGTTCGGTATTTCCTCATCTTAACTTTATGGTGATTAAAGGGCTTGAACGTTATCAACAATGGGATCTTGCCCGTGAATGTGCGATACGTCATCTTTATTTTATCCTTGATTCGATGATCAACGAAGAAGCAGATTCCAAGGCGATGCTTTACGAAGCGTATCTGCCCACAAAACAGGGACCTGCATCTTGGTCTGGCGAACCGCCGGCATTGCCCATAGCCTTTCCACGGCCGCACTATCTTACATTCGATGCGCTTTCGACTATATGCCTTACTGTAGAAAATATTGTTGGGCTTACCATATCACTGCCGCGCAAGACGGTAGACTGGATCATACCAAATATGGAAATTATGGGCATAGAAAATCTTTCACTTAAAAAAAATCTTATTACAATACTGTCGAATAAATCTGGACGTGGATGGGAAATCCGCATGGAAAGCGAAAAACTCTATTATTTTACCATTAACATTCTTAACAAAAAGAAAAAGACGCTTCCTATTCCTTCGGGTAAATGTTCCATGCTCATTGACAAGCTGTAATTACAAACTGCTTCTACTCTGCGGGGAAGGGCGTTCCCGTTTTTCTCGTCAAAAATATTGTCGTGAACATAAAATATGTTGCGCGGATTAGGATCAATATGAATCAACATAAGAAAACATGCAATGTCGCCGTGTCCAGAAACCGGAATCTTACGCCAGGCTGCCACATTGACAAAAGAACCGGTGCAGGACAAACTTTGGCAGTGCGCAACAGGAGGATGTATGCGTATTCACAGAATTGTGGCAGGCGCTGTGCTGATTTGTTGTATGTTTGCCGCATGCCGGAAATTTGAAGGCATTAGAGGTTTAACGATTAAGCCCGGCATATTAAGCGTTGGTATGGAGATAAGTTATCCGCCGCTTGAATATTATGATGCAAACGGAAAAACACCGCTGGGTTTTGATGTTGATTTAGCGCAGGCGCTGGGGCGTGAACTTGATGTTAAAGTTGTTTTTGTAGATACGCCGTTTGGCGGTGTTTTTGCCGGCCTTAACACGAAAAAATTCGATGTGGCCATATCCGGCATTACAATTACACCGGAACGGCTTGAAAGTTATAATTTTACGCATCCTTACATTGGCAATGCGATGACAATCGTGGCGCTGACCGATGCGCCGTTTGTTATTACAAAACCGGAGGATATTGCTGGCAAGCGTGCTGCCTGCCAAGCTGATACAACTGCCGATGCATACACGGCAAGTCTTCTTAAACATATTGATTTTGAAGTTTTTGAATATGATTCTGTGATGAACTGTTTTGACGACGCGAAGCTTAACCGTGTTGATGTTGTAATTGTTGATAGTCTTGTTGCGTTTGAGTATTTGGAGCGCGATCCTGATCTTTTTAAGATTGCCTATCAGGGAAAAGCCGGAGAATATTTGGGCATCTGTCTTAAAAAGGGCGATGATGAACTTACCCACAAGCTCAATAAAGCTCTGGAAAAGATTCGCATGACCGGTGAGCTTACGCAGATTTCCCAAAAACATTTTAAGATGAATCTTACGCCGGGAACCAGTCTGTAAAACGCATTCAAAATTTGGGTGGGGGAGCGGTGTTTGGGATGGACACTTGAAGAATTTGGCGGCATTTTACTATACTAAATGTATGAGTTACCGCTTTTTTTGTATAAGGATTTTACTCATGGCTATAGTAAGTTTTGCTGTTGCCGCCTGCGGCGAAGTGCCGCCGCTTGCGCCGCCAATTCTCACAGAAGATGAGCAAAACAAAGGCGGCAGTAAAGGCTTTAAAATTACCAATCTGTCCTATACTGGCGGAACACTTGTTCCAACAACATCTAATCCGGTTTCAATGCCGGATCTAAGTACAGCTATGTTTAGTGTTACATCCTTTATGGGCACTATCGCGTCTACAGGTGATGTAACATGGAACGTGAAAGCCCCCGATGGTGTATGGACGCTGTTTATAATAACAGAGCCTAATCCGCCTAACTATTTCAAAATGTCAAGTGTAACAATAAGCAAAGGAACAGGAACTGTTGATTTTAACAGTTTCGTTTCATTTCCATAGTCTTCATAGCCATAAATTTAATTATTCAATTTCTGTTCCCAAAAAGCCGATAATGGGAATATGAGGTGTAGCCATGGACATAAAATAAGAACCGTTTTTGCAGGCATACTGTTCTGGGTAACCGTGACAAATGTTTCTGGTGAAACTGCCGGTGCGCCGTCATGGAAATCAGGGCTGTTTTTGCAGGCGGGCGGGCAATTTTACATGTTCCACAGCGAACCATTGGCGCGGGCGTATCCGGGATTTCGTATAGACACCGGCTATATTTATAACGCATTTAGTCTTATGTTTGAAACAGGCTACAGTTTCTTGCAAGGGAACGAGAACACTGAAGGGGCCAATGGGTTCTATCTGGTACCACTTATTATCAAAGGGGGATATGAATTTCCGCTGGGTATGGTTGCTGTTATTCCAGAGCTTGCCGCGGGAGTTTACATTGCTTCAACTGGGAAAGGAGCCTTTGGCGTGCCATGGATGCTCAGCCCGCGTGTTTCGGTAAAATGGCCGGGGAATGGTATTCAGTTTGAATATGGTATGATAAATCTTTTGGCGACCGCTGGTGTTGAATTTACGCCGGAAGAAGACGGGCTTATCGCGTTGCCGCTTTTCGAGATGGGACTGCGTTTGTTTCCTTTTAAACGTCTGGATGTTGGAGGAAACAAACCGTCTGACAGTGCGGTTCCCGTGCCGGCCGCCGGAGCCGAGCCTGATCCGAAAAAGACGGAGCCGCCCAAATCTGCTGAAAAGCCGCCGAAAAATCCGGCCAAGCCTGAGTCCAAAGAGCTTGAACCTAAAGAACCGGAGTCCAAAGAGCTGGCTGCTGCCGAGCCTGAGTCCCAAAAAACTGATCCGAAAAAACTAGAGCCCCCCAAATCTGCCGAAAAGCCGCCGAAGGAGCCGAAACCGCCGAAGGAGCCGAAGCCGCCAAAGGAGCCGAAGCCGCCAAAGGAGCCGAAACCGCCGAAGGAGCCAAAACCGCCGAAGGAGCCAAAGCCGCCGAAGGAGCCAAAGCCGCCGAAAGAGCCCATCGAACCGAAGACCAACGAGCAGCTGCCCCAAGAACCGCCGCCTGAACAGTCTTCCCCCGCGCCTAGTGTGCAGGTTCCACCCCCTGTTCAGGCTGTGCCTGATAAAACATCCCGGCCTGAGTGGTGGGGCGATGACAGCATTTACGAAACGGTGATTTACCTGCCGGAAAATCGCACGCACTTCACCAGTGCTGATAGCGATAAACTTGATAGGGTAGGACTTGCACTGACTGATTATCCGCAAAGTATTGTGCAGATTGAAGGGTATGCGGCGGATTTTTATGATCAAGAGGACGACCGGACTTTATCCGAAGCACGGGCTGTTAAAGTGTCAAATTACCTTGTGCGAGAATGGGGAATATCGCTGCAACGTATGTTGGTATACTTTTATGGAAGTGACCAATTTATTGCGCCGTCTGAAGGAAACGCGAAAAACCGCTGTGTTGTGGTTAAGGTTGTGTGGCCTGATTAACCACGTAGCCCAGCCAAGAAATACGGATAAGGCCGTTCCCGCTGCGTTTCCCCGGTTCGCCGCCCCACAGAGTAAGAAGTCCGGTGTTAATAAAACTGGAACCGCCCCCGCCGCCAAATGCATAACCGCTGCTGTTAACAGCAGTTTGCCTTGCTTGGCCGCCATAATAGCCGCCGCCGCCGCCGCCGGGTGTTTCATAGTTGCGCCGTCCGCTAGTTTGTCCAATTCCTGTTGCCGTCCCGTAAAGATGGGCGTCTCCCGCGTCATTCCATGCTGCACCTGGTGCAGCTAGCATATTATCTATCGTTTCTGAGGTGTATCTATTCAAGCCGTTTCCGCCATTACCCCGTACTCCACCGCCGCCATGACTACCGCCTGTTACACGCGGCCATGATGAATCAGTGCCGCCAGCGCCGCCGCCGCCGCCTGCAACAATAATTCTCTGCTGCAGATCAGTCCCCTGATAGCGGACATCAGACGCACCGCCGCCCCCGCCGCCGCGCCGGTGATATCCAGTTGGTTGTCCAGATGTTCCGCCGCCGTTTACCCCGCCGCCACCGCCGCCACCGCCGCTGCCATTTACGCCCTTCCCGCCTACGGTAACAAAAAGTTCTTCGTCCTTAACAAGGGCAATGGTTCCATAGGAATAGCCGCCCTTGCCTGGAGTTGCTCTTCCATTGGTACCCCCGCCTCCTTCGGCTCCCCAGCACTCTATTTTGTAAAGGCCGGTAATAGGTGCTTGCCAGGTATCGTAGGGGGGATTTGTTCCAGCGGCCTTGACTTGATCGTATTCCCATTCAGGAGCGCCGTAGACAGTTATCGTATAGGCGCACGGCAGCGCAAGCGGGTCGTCAGGCCGTACCATCAGGTTAAGTGTTTTTATCTCCCATCTGCCTAAATCGTTTACCGGTATGGCTGTGCCGGAAGCGGTCTCGTTGTACTG
>JAITHM010000066.1 GCA_031279965.1 Spirochaetaceae bacterium | reverse complement strand
AGGTGCTCAGGCGGCGGGGCTGTCGACGCTGGATAAATGGGCGCGGAAAAAAGACCTCCACTACCGGCAGGCACTGTGTGCGGTAGGCCAGGTGGAGCTTATGAAGGCGTGGGGGCGCGCCTTCGATATTCACGGCCTTCATGTTGCTCAAATACTCCTTACCCGCGAAGATTTTGCCGACTCACTGCGGACACTCAATATGCGCAACACGATTTTTACCCTTATTGATGAAGGTATTATTCCAATTATCAACGAAAATGACACGGTTTCTGTCGAAGAAATTAAAATAGGAGATAATGATACGCTTGCCGCCCGGTCGGCGCTGCTCTGGAATGCCAATCTTTTGGTGCTTTTTAGTGATATTGATGGAATCTATTCAGAAAATCCACACATCAATCCTAACGCGGCATTTATTCCCGAAGTCCGCGACCCGCCAGCGCTTCGTCAGACGATCAGCGCCGAAGGAACAAGCAAATTGGGAACAGGCGGCATTACCACCAAGATCAATGCGGCGGAACTCTGCTTTGAATACGGCATCCCAACGATTATTACGCGGGGCAAGCCCGCCGCATTGGCGGCGCTTGCTGCAGGAACACAGCGGGGAACGGTTTTTCTTCCCGGCTGACAGGTTCAGTTTCTCGTCTTTAAATATTCGATGACGGCATCGGCAGTTTCGTTAGGCTGTTTATCATCAACATTAATGGTTACATGGGCAATTTCTTTGCAGGCGGCCGTCCTTCGGGTATGCAAGGCGCAGTGTGCGGCCTGAGGATCTTCCTGTTCAGCAAGAAAAGGAGGCAGACCGTCGCCGGATTTTTCGATTCGCCGCCACGCTGTTTCTGCATTCAGCTCTAAACAGATAATAACGGCCCCTTCAAACTGGATAAGCATGTCAACAGCCGCCTGATTGTCAATAATACCGCCGCCGGTGGCAAGTACCAGCGAAGTTTCTTTCGTGGTGCACAGTTCTTTTTTGAGCACAAAATGGAGCTTTTCTGCTTCTTCGTGCCGGAATACCTCCGGCCCTTCCAGATACAATTCACGGGGGCTTTTGCCGGTGCGTTTTTCAATAATTGAATCCAAATCGGCGCCACGGCATTGAAGCCTATCCCGCAAAATAAAGGCCGCAATGCTTTTTCCGCAATTCTTGGGGCCTACAAGTACAATAATTTTTGGCAATTTGAACATCATTCTACTCCATAATCTTCAATTTTCCGGTGCAGTGTTTTTCTGCCTATGTTCAAAATTCGCGCTGTCTCGCTTTTATTGCCTTTTTGAGAAGAAAGCGTTTCGCGGATAACAATTTCTTCCGCTTTTTCCAGCGATGAACCGCAGGGAATTCGTATCCACCCGTCATCAATAACTGAATGTATTGTTGGCGGCAGATCTTCTTCGATGATCATCGGCCCTTTCGTCATGACAACGGCGCTTTCGATGCAGTTCCGCAGCTCGCGGACATTACCCGGCCAATTATAACTATTAAGTTTAGCCAGCGCTTTTGCATCAATACCGTTGATTTCCTTATTGTTTTCTGTGGAAAAAGTCTTAAGAAACGAGTTAATAAGAAGATGAAGATCCTGTTTGCGTTCGCGCAGCGGCGGCACCGAAATGGTAACAACATTAAGCCGGTAGTAAAGATCTTCACGAAACCGGCCTGTTTCAATTTCCGCTTTAAGGTCGCGGTTTGTCGCGGCAACAAGGCGTATATCAACTTCGATTGTTTCTTCGCCGCCGACCCGTTCAAACTTTCGTTCCTGCAATACGCGCAGCAATTTAATCTGAATATTTTGATCTATCTCGCCAATTTCATCGAGGAAAAGCGTTCCTTCGTTAGCGAGTTCAAATTTCCCCCGCCGCCGGCCAGTTGCGCCGGTGAATGAGCCTTTTTCGTGTCCAAAAAGTTCACTTTCAAGCAGGCTTTCAGCAAGCGCCGCACAATGAACCTTGACAAACGGCTTGTCTTTGCGGGGAGAAAGCCTGTGTATCGCGTCAGCGACAAGTTCTTTGCCCACGCCAGATTCTCCGGTAATAAGAATTGATGCTCGTGTCGGCGCGGCGCGGCCTATTGCTTCCATAACGTGGCGCATTGCCGCATTGCTGCCAATGATAATTTCAGACTGTTTGCGCTTTTCAAGTTCTTCTTCAATTTCCTGATTTTTTATGCGGCGTTCACGGTTTGAAAGCGCCCGCTGAACAATAATGTTCAGCCGGTCAAGATCCTGTATCGGTTTGGTGAGAAAATCCCACGCGCCGTCCTTCATTGCCTGCACCGCGTCGCGCACCGTCCCGTGCCCGGTCAGTACCACAACGGCAACACCAGGTGTTTCCGCTTTAACCCGTTTAAGAAGTTCTTCACCAGACATGCCGGGCATGCGCAGGTCGGTAATTACCAGATCAATATCACCTTTCTGATAGCGTTTATACGCAGCATCGCCGTCACTGGCGGTAACCACATCATAGCCTTCCATCTCCAGTGATTCGGCAAGCCCGTCACGAATATTTTTTTCATCATCAACAATGAGTATTTTGAACTTCATTTGAAAAATGTTCTCCTGTTTATTCCCATTCTATAGTCGCCGGCGGCTTGCTGGAAATATCGAAGGTGATGCGGCCTATTTCTTGCACGGTATTGGTGATGAGCGTCGAAATTTCAATAATATCTTTTGCGTTAAACGGGTATACATCTGCAGTCATGCCGTCAGTGCTGGTAACAGCGCGAAGAGCAAGCACCCAGCCATACCGGCGTTCATCACCGGCAACACCAACACTTCGCAAGGGAAGCAGCACGGCAAATGCCTGCCAGATTTCATCGTAAAGACATTTCCCCGTCAAAGGGTTCTGCCGGGCCTTTAGCTCGCTGATAAAAAGAGCATCCGCCTCGCGCAGGGTCGCGCACTTTTCCGCAGTCACTTCTCCCAAAATTCGCACCGCAAGACCCGGCCCTGGAAACGGATGCCGCCCTACAACTGCCTCATCAATGCCCAAAAGCCGCCCCAGTGCGCGTACTTCATCTTTGTAAAGCTTATCAAGCGGTTCTAAAATCTTACCTACCGCCCGTTTTGCTTCGACCAAAGGGCTTCCTACATTATGATGACTTTTAATAAGCCGCGCTTTCTTTCCAACACCTTTTCCGCTTTCGATAAGGTCAGTATAAAGTGTTCCCTGAACAAGAAGATAGTCGCCGGGCAAGTTGAGCTTTTCAACTTCTCGTTCCTGAATCCTGATAAAAAGATCGCCAATTGCCGTGCGCTTTTCCTCTGGCGCGGTTAGGCCGGCCAGCGCAGCAAAAAATTCATCCGCGCAATGAACAATATGAATGTGCCGCGCCCCCAAAGATTTTAGTATTTGGCGGACTTCGATGGTTTCATCTTTGCGCATCAGTCCTGTGTCCAGGTACATAAGATGAAGCTGCTCCGGCGGCAATGCCCGCAGAAGCAGCGCGGCGGCAACAGTTGAATCCACGCCGCCGGAAATTAACAGCAAGATCGTCTTGTCTGCCGCCGCCGTTTGCAGGGCAGCTACAGTCTTATCAAGATAGTCTTTCATATTCCAAACTGCCGGACAGCGGCAAACACCGGTTACAAAAGAAGCAAGAATAGCGTTTCCAAGCTCACAATGGCTTACTTCAGGATGAAATTGTAGTCCGAACCACGGCTTTTCGCGGTGATAGACAATGGCCGGATAGCCGTTCGCGCTGCTTCCCGCTTCGACAAACCCGGGGGCAAGCTCTACCAGCGTATCGCCATGACTCATCCAGGCGTTAAATGATGAAATACACTTGTTTCCGGTAAAAATATTCCATAATGACAGATCATCGCGCAAAAGAAAGCCCGAAAAAAAATTCATGGCATCCCAGTTCGGTTTTTTAAGAATTGAAGGCGATTTAAGGCCGATGGTCACCTCAATGCCGCCGGCCTCGCGTTTGGCAAGTGCTTCGACACGGCCGCCCAAATCAACAGTCATGCGCTGAAGCCCATAGCAAATACCCAGGAGGGGAAGGCCGCATTGATAAATACGCTGATCAACCTGCGCGCCGCCGTCATAAACAGATTGGGGCGATCCTGAAAGAATAATGCCATGGACGCCCGCAAGATCTTCGTCAGAAAGTGTGGCATCACCGGGAAGAATCTCCGCATAAATACCAAGCTCTCGTATACGGCGCCCAATAAGCGCCGTTGTCTGGCTTCCAAAATCTAAAATTACTATTCTGTCCAGTCCGCCCATGAATGTAGTGTACTCCGTCTTGTCCCCTGTTTTCTAGTGTTCAGACGGAGTTTCATTGTTTTACGGAATAGAAGCGGGCAGCGGCTCCAAAACAATAACATCTGTTATTGTATCCCGGATGCCGGTGCGCGGTGCCACAATCACCCTGGCTTCAAGAGTTTCTTTACGCAGTTCCCGCCGCAGCAGCCGGGTAACTTCATCCGCCCGCAGTTTGCTCAGCGCAAAACCGCCGGATTTCCGTTCCTGCCGGCCTTCATATCCGCGGACTAAAAGACGCACACCGGGATTCGCTTTAACATAGTCAACTACATCACGTATTTGCCGCAGTGAATCAATTTGATCCTGGGCATAAAATTCACGGCTTATCAGCGCCGCATGATTTTGGACGAACTGCACGGGAAAGACTTTAGCTTGCGGCTTAATAACAGTAAGCTGAACACGACGGTTCTTTGCCCGCTGGGTTCTGTTATCCGAAATTCCGCCTTCACCAATGGTAATAAGCCGTTCACGGCCTACACCGTCCCGGACAAACCATGTTTCTGTTTCTTTGGCCCGTTCCGAACTTAAACGCTGGAGTTCAGGCTCTTCGATTTTTGTATTGGTAACCGGATTGGCAAAACCTTCAATAAGCAATTGATAATCGGGGTTGTCTTTAAGAACCTGCCGCACGGTGTTAAGTGTTGTTGAAACATCGTGTAATTCCGGTATTGTAAGGCCTTCTCCGGTAAGCTTTGCCGTATATGCCTCAAAGAAAATAAAAAAATGCTCGTTGGCACCACTTGTTGACGGCCGGACAACAGGCGCTGCCTGTTCCACAGGCTGTTGCTGAGGTTGGGGCTGCGGGGCGGGATCCGGCGGGGCCAATGGCGTAACGGTACCCTGTGGAGCGGGCCGTGTCTGCCTGGGCGGCGGCTGTTGAACGGGAGGCTGCTGCGGGGCAGGCGCGGGCGCTGGTGTTGCCGGAGGACGCATTGCCTGAGCGGCAGCGATCATCGCATCGCGCTGCTCGTCAGTAAGAGTTATTTCCGGAATTTTGATGTTGGAAATGACCGTTCCCGACGCGGTAACTTCCTGAAAGTTCCCTACAAGTATAGGAAGCAGCGTAATTGGTGAAAAAGCCGCGTGAATAGTTATATCAGATACATCAATAGTATCCTGAGGAAAATCTCTGCCATAAAGGGCCTTTGCCCGTTCAGTAAGTTTTACGCGGGCTTCGGCGATTTTTTTATCTTTTTTGACGATATGCAACTTTTGAAAAGTTTTGTATTTTGCTTCGACGGGCCCAATTTGCACGGCTTCTTTGGCAGGAAGCGCCTTATCGATAGAAACACACGAGGTAAAAGCAAAAGCCGGAATCATTAAAAATACAAATAGCACGGAAAAAAACATATTCACAACAACCTCCTTAGGTTAATGAGCGCTATTATAGAAAAGAGTCCTTACAATGTCAAGTTTATTTGCCGCAATTCCCGTGGCTCGTGGCCGGTTTTAGAGCCGTTTCCAATCGTAAGATTGGAAACGTTTTAGATTGGTCTTGAAAAATTACCGCGCGGTTAGTGGAGCCTGTCCACTAACCGCCGCCTGCTACTGCCAGTACAGCACCGGGCGTAGTTTTGTTGCGTCCCATCTCCAGGGTGAAGGCTCGCTGAAAGTCCAGGCAACAGCGGTCCTCCACCAGTTTTTAACTTGTGTTGCTTCAAACGTTACGCTAATACCATTATTGTCTTCTCCCGAAAGTGTGCCTAGCATACCATCCCTGCCGTAGACATTTGAATTATGTTTGTTGCTCATATTTTGCACAGAAATACGTACGCGACTATCACCGCCGCTCAGCGCGGTATTCAACGCCACTGAATTTGATATATATGTGCCCCCACTCTTTATACCGGCTATAGTACCAGAAAAACCAGTGGCAGTAATGGTTCCCATAGTATAGCATGAGTCTATCGTATTGCCATAATTGTCATCAGTTCCTACTATACCGCCTAACAAAACACTGCAAGCTTCATTTGTATAGCTAACGGTAATGTTACTTTCGCTGTAGCAGTTTTCTATTTTTAATCCAGCATAAGCACCGGTAAAACCGCCCACTTTCATAGTATGATACTGAGTTCCGGTATGGGTAATGTCTATGTCGCCGGAAACAAAACTGTTGCTTATTTTGGCACCTACCCTCTCGGCCTGGGAACTGCCGCAGTATGCTCCAAAAGAAATACCTTCCGCTGTTTCTATCGTATATGATGTTTTTACTCCGCAGTTTGTAATAAGTCCCAAGTTATTTGCTACGATTCCGCCTGCTCGTAACCCAGAGGTAAACGCCATACTCACGTCGCCATCAAACACAAGATTTTTTATAACGCCCCCCTTGCCGTTTACTGCGATCAAGGCGCAAAAGCGCTCTCTATAACCCGAAAAAGTTTCTTCAATTTCTTTTATTGTTACGTTATCAAACGTGATTGTATGCCCGCTGCCGTCAATTTCACCGGTAAATTGTATGTCAAGTGTTGTCCATTCGCCTGAAATCACAAAATCATTAAAGACTTTGTAAAAAGCGGCGGGCGCATTAGCAACGGCCTCCAGATCTGTGCTGTTCAAGATCACGTAGGGATCATCTTCAGTGCCGTTGCCCGAATACCAGGCGTATAAAACCACATCGGCAGTAAGATCGATTTCTTCCCCGGGAATATAAACTTTATCCGCAGGCGCGGGTATCCAGCACTTAAAATTTTGCCCGCTTTTGGTAAGGCCGGTGCCCGGGGCAACGGTAAGCACTTCGCCGCGTTGAGCTTCGGGCGCAGGGCCGTCGCCGCCGTTAAGGTCATAGTGCAGGGTAAAAGCATGATCCGTCCCGCTTGCATCCACGCCCGATGCATGACAGCCCACAAAGAACATCAACAAGATAGACGCCGCACTATAGAGCGCCCACAACCGAAACTGTCTTGAGTGCCTCATAAAAAACTCCTTAAACAAAAAAATCGCTTTCCATACGGAAGCCACATATTACTCAAACGCGCCGTAAATGCACAGTTTGAAACGAGCAATTTGTTTACAGGCAACGAGTTAGCTAAATGTATGTATTGGGGGGGGGGGGGGGGACAGCTGATGGCCGTCAGTTACCGGCAGGATTTCAGTTTCCAGATTCCTGGTTTTAAGCGTGAACCCGCGGCGTGCGGAGGAACCTGCGCTGCCGGCAGAAAAAGCCGAACGCTGCGGCGTGAGAATCTGGCCTGTCGAACTGGTTTTTATACCCATGGTTTGGAATATATCACAGCCTGCGCGGAATGTCAAGTGGGGGTGTCACAAATTTGTAAGCAAAGTTCCGTTAAACCTGTTTATTAAGGGCAATTCCCAAGGCCAGACGTGGAATTGCGGCCCAGAATTGGGTAGTTGACGATACTATAAAATGAAACGTATATTATTAAGCAGAATTCAGAATATAAATGGAGGAAATTTTGAAAAATTATCAGAAAATACTGAGTTTTACGCTGGTTGCCGCGCTTATATTGGCGTGCGCCAAGCCGCCTGTTGAGGATATGGACAATGCCGCCGCCGCCGTTACCCGCGCGGAAAATGATCATGATGTCTCGCAGTATGCCTCAAATGCGCTTGCACGGGCACGCGATTCACTCAACAGTATGCGCGCCGAAGCGGATGCTAAACGCTACAACGAAGCAAAACGGCTTGCTGCGGAGACCGTTGCTCTGGCGGAACGCGCCATTCAGGATGGCAGAAATGCCGCTATTCGTGCCCGTGACGAAGCCGCCAATGCCATTTCCATTATGGAGGCAGCAATAACTGACGCAGATCAAACGATAGAGAATGCCCGTACAGTACGACAGCGTAATGTTAATTTTGATGAAATTGACCGTGATTTTATGGGCGTCAAAGCAAGCGCTGATCTTGCCCGCGGGGCCAATTCAGAAAAACGTTACCGCGAGGCTGTTGACGGCAGTGCGATGGTTCGAACTCAATTAAGCGGCATTACTGCCAGAATTGGAGAAGCGGCTATATCCGTATCGCGCAAAAAATAGAATTGCTGCGCGAATGTTTGTTCGCGCTAAGGAGGCTATGGTGTTGAGAGCGGCGCTAATTTTTTATTGCAGTCTCTTGCTAAACTGCAACGCTAATTTATTTGACAAACAACCCTACAAGGCAATAGTAATAAATGATACGGTGCCTAACGCAAGTGTTTTGCTTGAAAAACTGGAAAACGAATATGTTATCATCGCACTTTTTGCAAATCAGCCGTCAGTAAATCAAATATCACAGCAAGATATTATGTCTTCGCCTTATACTATTACTAAAGTTAAAGACGCAAGAATCGATGCAAAACTTTCACTCCAGTTCGATTACTGGGATGGTTCCGGCCCTTACTGGATAGGTTTCTTGATAGTTAACTCAACGGCGACCAAGATAAGAACAGTATATTTGAGTAAGAATTCAATTTCTATTTTCCAGCCAGTTACGTATATATCCAACAGCGATTTTTCCGCAGGCATTCCTGCCAATATTGATATTGCCGGGATGCTTCCTTTTTAGTAGCCAATTTTAAGCGCAAAATACATCCCTGCTCCTCGCCCTGACCAGCTTTCAATAAAATAGGGGCCTTCAAGCGAAATTCCAATATCTAATTCAAAGTCATAAAAATCAAAAATAACATTAATATAATGCTTCCAAGTCTCTTCATAGCATCTTGTTCCAATATCAAATGAAAATATAACTGGAAGATTAAGATTAAGAGCTATTCCATAATTCAAAATAAACGCTCCAAAGGCTGTGTTAAACGAAAACCCCGTCATAGGGCGAATAATAAAAATAGAACTTTTAAACGGCTTGAAAAAAGCGGTAATATCGAAACGTAATGGGCGCAAACAATATTGATTAACTCTTTCGGATATATCAAATTCCCAGGCAAAATTCATTGCAAGATTTTTTGTGGCAAGCTGTGCGATCTTGTCAGGCGTCCAGTACGCCGTATCCGTTAAATCAGGAACTTTAACATTTACATCAAGCTCTGCATGTGTTCGATACCCAAGAGTCGCAGGTATCATGGGGATATGAAGAAGATCAACGCCTAAATCAAGCCAGGAAAAGGCCGCATAACGTCCATTAAGAGACAGATCAAGGCCGGAAGAACAAGGCGTCTGCGCTACGTTCATGGTTTCCATATTAAAAGGCAGATACATGTTGATTTCCCCCGTGCCCTCTATGCCCATAAGACCATTTCCGCTTGTTGCACTGCTATAACCATGCAACGAAAGTGTTTCTTTTTTGATATAAACAAGCGGCGTATAAACCTGGACTGCGGCTCGCATCCACAAACGTTTATCCACAAATGTTCGCGCCGCTCCCATGCCAAGTTCAAAAAATGCATACCCGCCGATCGTAATAGTGCCGTTCATCTTGTCAATATTCATTGTTGTTGGATCATTCTGTTTCGAGATTAATTCTTTTACTGCATCTATGGTTTCATCTGATGCCTTAAACAAAAATTTACTTTCAATACCCGTCCAGAAATCAAGTTCCGTTTTTGTTTTAGTATTTTTTTTTATAGTTATTGGAGTAAAATTAAAATTAAAATTTGTGCTTATATCCTGATTAATTTGACTGAACGCAACGTTAATATTTTCATCGTGAAAGAGATAATTCCATACCTCTTTAACAACATCTTTTGCAGGCATATACGGTGTAGAAAAACCCAACGAGAAATGAAATAATCCTAGTTCAAACATTCGCCGGCGGCGTTGTCCCGCCCAAAGATCTGCCTCTGGTACAGAAGGAGGGGGGGGCTCTACACGGTCATGTTCTTCAGGCGCTGCTTCGTGTTGAAGTTCATCATCTTCTGCTTCAAAAGATTCTTGTGCATATCCCGCAAATGCAGCATTAAAAATAATTACTGATAATATAAGCCGAAGAGCCTTAACCACAATTTTCACCTGCCCGCAGAAAATCAAAGAGCGGATCTTCCCAGGAGGATGCCTGCATGCCTTTGCTCAAAAAATCCTTATAGAGAATTGCTGCATGCGTTTTTATTTTTTTGACAGTTTCAGGTGAAATTCCGTCGGACTTTTGAAAAAGATCACCAATAAACATATCAATTACTTCAGGAGAAAACCGTGATGCATCAAATCTTGTCATTGTATAGAGCGCCGCCGGTATGCAATTAACACTGTGCTGCTTAACATAGAGGATTGATTCAGTTATCGCAAGCGCATGTTTCCGTGTCCAGTCAACTTCTTTTTGATAGCATTCCAAACCATTTAAAGCAGTTATTTCTTCGCGGAATTTAATAAAGGTATATACAACAACCATTACATGAAGACTGGGAATACACATTAAATGCGGATCAAAAAGATGTATTAATTTAAATTTAAAGGTGCCGTAATAATGCGGCCGGTTTGTTGTGGAAAAATTTACCCGGGCTACTGCTGCTGCTCTATGATACAAGTCTGATATTTTTGCAAGAAAATCACGCACATAAGGAACTGCCGCTTTCCCGTATTTTCTTAATACAAAACCCTGTGTCCGAACCCAAAACGGAGAAAAATCCATGTAAATATCAACCCAGGAAGTCTTAAAAGGAATTTCGCCGTCAAGCGGGTGATCAACAGAGCTAACACGGTATTTTCGGCGAAAAAGCACCCCTTTAAGCTGAAGCATGAAAAAACAATTAAAAACAGCTCCAAAACATGCAAGCGCACGGCGAACTAATCCTGGGTATGAAAAAATTGTAAATAATGAACGTACCGTAGAGCGGTATAAAAGATCGGTTTGCTTCACATACTATCCTTAATTTTCATATAATTTTTGCTTTGTACTTTACTTAAAAACTGGAGAGACTTTCCTGTTTCAAAACAAACTTTAATCACAGGGCTTTCTGCCGTCTCGGTTATGCCGGCTACCTCGCCATATCCATAG
>JAITHM010000138.1 GCA_031279965.1 Spirochaetaceae bacterium | reverse complement strand
GCTGTTTCGCCAAGTATTTGACTGTCAGCATCCTGAAAGATAAGCCCCACATTGCCGGATACTTCCACCGTTCCTGAAGAAGGCTCTTCAAGCTGTGCGATAAGCGCCATAAGCAGGCTTTTCCCGGAACCGTTCGCGCCTGCGACAATTGAACAACTGCCCGCGGTAAATTCAAGCGAGACATCATCAAGTGCGTAAAACCGGCCACTCCTGATTTGTGCACTGTCGGAGTTTTCAATTATTTTGAATGATTTGGTTATGTGATCAAGGCGGATAACAACTCCGTTCATGAGCCGGGATTAAGATAGCGGGCTGCAATAGGACGCAACGCACAGGTAAGCGGTACGGAAATAACAATCTTTATAATAGCGCCTGGAATAAAAGGAACAACTCCGGCAGCAAGTGCGCCGGGCAGCGCTTCCTGAAAACTCATTGAATTAGTCCGCATAATCGCACTGGCAAGCCAGGGGATGCCAAAAATATAAACAACTGCACTGCCAACAACCACGGCAAGCGTTGTTTTTATCCACATTCTCGGGGTGGTATAAACTTCGTCAAGAGACGGCTTGCCAAGTATCAAGCCTGCGCACAATGCCCCGCACAAATATCCAATAAGGAATCCGCCTGTTGGCCCGATAAACTTTGCAAATCCGCTTGTTCCGCCGGAAAAAACCGGCAGCCCAACCGCTCCGGCAATCAAAAAAAGCAGCACGGACGCTGCACCTGTTGTCCCGCCAAGCACTGTTCCGGCAAGCACCACCATCATATTCTGTATGACAATAGGAATTTGCATTGGCCCTGTAGGAATTGCAATAAAACACGTTGCTGAAATAAGCGCAGCAAATAACGCAACAAAAACTGAACGGTTACGCATCGCCGTACCGCCTCTTTTTTTTCTCATGATGCTATGCTACTCAAAGAATTTTTGTCTGTCTAGGGTTCTGTCTGTACTCAAGCGCCTCTAGTTTGATGGTTTGCTTTGATAGTTTGCCTGGTCTACTACAAAGCAGATGTTCCGCTTGGCTCTTAATCTAGTCACATATATCACGCCACAAGATACAAAAAATGGTAGTTGCATATTTTCAGTGTAACTTGGTATTATGCCAGTGGTTTTGGAGCGTGAATGCGGCATAAATTTTCATCGTTAATGATAGTCCGGTTGTTTTTGGTGGTTACACTAAGTTTGCAGACAGTACCGGGCGTTGTGGGACAGACGGGCACTCCTGGCACAACAGGAAGCCGCGACTGGTATCAGGGCAAGCCGATCCGCAGCATCACCTTTGAAGGGCTTAAATCCGTTAAAAGTACGGATTTAGATGGCGTTATCGAACCGTATATTGGCAAAAAATATACCGACGAGCTTTTTTGGGAGCTTCAGGGCAGGCTCTACGAGCTTGAATTTTTTGATCAGATAAGCCCTTCCGCCCGTCCTGCCGACGACAAGGGCAGTGAGGTGTTACTGCGTTTTACCGTAAAAGAGCGCCCCATGGTCTCGAAAATCGAATTTACAGGAAATTCAGGACTTAAAACAAGTGAATTGCGCGATCTTATCACAACTAAAGCGAGTAATGTTTACAATCAAACAAAACTGCGCGTTGATGAGCAGGCACTCGTTAATAAATATATTGAAAAAGGATTCCCCGATATAAAAATACGCTCTCAAACACGAGCAAACAAAGACGGTTCGGTGGTTGTTGTATTTACCGTAACAGAGGGTGAGCGCGTTACGATTAAACAGATTAATTTTGAAGGCAACGCGCAATTTTCCAGTAAAACACTCCGCAATCAACTTTCACTTACACCCAAAGGGATTCTCAAAGACGGCGCATTTCAGGAAGCGAAACTTCTTGCCGACCGGCGGGCCGTTGCCGCGTATTATCACGACCGCGGATATATCGATGCTGATGTAGTTGATGTAACGCGCACAACCGAACGCGATGAAAAAGGATCTCAGCTAACACTGACGTTCAAAGTCTACGAAGGACGCATTTTTACGTTTGAAGGCGTAACATTCGAAGGCAATAAAATCTTTTCTACAAAAGATCTTGAAGCGTTGATACGTTCACAACGCGGAAAACTTGTTAATGCCCAGCGATTGCAGGCCGATTTAATGAGGGTTTCCGATCTTTATTTTGAAAACGGATACATTAACAATACGATTACCCCCGTAGAAAAGCGCAATATGGAACAGGGAACGATAAGTTATGTGATAACGATTGTCGAACGCGGCCGTTCCTTTGTTGAAAATATCATTGTAAAAGGCAATAAAAAAACCAAAGATCAGGTGATACTGCGGGAAATTCCCCTTGAACCGGGTGATATTTTCTCCAAAACGCGCGTGCTCGACGGGTACCGGAATCTTTTTAACCTCCAGTACTTTTCCAATTTACTGCCCGACACACCGCCTGGAAGCGCCGAAGGGCTGATTGACTTGATCATCAATGTTGAAGAACAGCCGACAACAGATATTCAAGCGGGGCTTTCTTTTTCAGGCACTTCTGACCCGAACGCCTTTCCTGTTTCGGTTCTTCTCAAATGGACAGACCGGAATTTTCTTGGTTACGGTAATATTTTCGGCGTAGAGCTGAACGCTTCGCCAGATTTACAGAATGGGTCGGTTAATTACACCCAGCGCTGGCTTTTTGGATTGCCCTTGTCCGGCAGCTTTGATTTTACCGTTCAACATGCCCGCCGTGCTGCTGCGTTGGATAGCGAAGCTCCATTTTTTTACGGTGACGAACCGTATGCCTATCCCGATGGCTTTTCCTCCTACCAGGATTATCAGGCAAACAACAAAATTTCCGACGATCAATACCTGATGAAGTATCAACAGTGGAGTATTTCGATGGGCTTTTCCACCGGCTATCGCTGGCGGACGCCGCTTGGTAATTTAGGCTTTGGCGGTGGATTGCGTGTCGGGTTTAAATACAATGATTACGCCCGCGAGCTCTACCGCCCCTTCGACAGGGCGTTGCGGGAACGCGATTCCTGGACGCCGGCAACATCGCTTTCGTTGAGCGCATCGCTTGACCAGCGCGATATTTTTTATGATCCCTCAAAGGGGTATTATGTAAGCCAGCGTTTTGGCATCTACGGCCTTCTCCCCAACGAAGTTGAAGAAGAATACTATCTGCGTACCGAAAGCAAGGCAGAGGCCTTCTGGACACTGTGGAACTGGCAGGTATCTGATAAATGGGCATTCAAAGGTGTTTTGGGACTGCACACCGGATTTTCGTTCCTTTTTGCTCAGCCTGGCGATGCCGCCCCCCTTATTGAACAGGCGAATATGCTGGCAGTTGACGGCATGTTTGTAGGACGCGGCTGGCAAAATCAGCGAACTGTGCGCGGTTACGCTCTTTGGGAAAACTGGGTGGAACTGCGTATTCCGTTAGTGCCGGGCGTTATCGCATTGGACGGCTTTTTTGATGCGGCAGAAGTTGCGTCTCACGCAAGCACGCTTTTTTCCAGCGATATACGCGGCAACTTTTCAGACCGTATCCTCTTTAGTTTTGGCGGCGGCCTTAGGTTTGCCATCCCGCAATTTCCGTTCCGTTTCCTTTTTGCCAAGCGTTTCAAACTTGAAGACGGTCAGGTTAAATTCATGCCCGGAGCAATTGGCGGCGATGCAACTTCCGGCGGTGTTGACTTTGTTTTATCATTTGCCATATCGACATATTAATGCATCCTTTGTATTATTTAATCATGTAATAACAATGCCGGATATTACGGCCTGGAGGAGAGCAGGATGAAGAAAGCTTGTGTGTTATCGCTCATGCTCACACTATCACTCATTTCACTTGGAGCCCAGCAACTGACGCGCTTTGCCGTTGTTGACATGGGGCGAATCTATTCAGCTTTTCCGAGTGACACACGGGCGGCGCGTGAGTGGGAAGAACGAACGGCGCGTGTTCAACAAGAAGTTGACAAGCGGACAGCCGAAATTCAGGAACTTAAAAGCCGTCATGCGGAGGCCGTCCTTGCAAACAACGAGAGTGAGGCACGAAAACTTATTGCCGAACTTGAGCGAAGATCTCTTGCACTTAAAGCATATTACGAAGGTGAAACAAAAAAGCTTGAAGACCAAAGAGCGCGGTTGCCGCAGAATTCCGCATTCTTGGAAAATATATATAATGCGGTACGCGTTGCCGCGGAAAGTGAAGGCTATAGCATGGTATTAAACCTGCGCGAAAACAAGGGAATAGTGTGGTACAGTCAAGCGATTGACATTACCGACAAAGTTATTGCATACTTACGGGCTAGAACTCCCCGTTAATAATGGGGGGGAGATTTTATATTTAAGGAAGGAGACAAACATGAAAAAATGGGTTTGTGTAGTTTGTGGATATGTTCACACTGGTGATAAGCCGCCTGAAACATGTCCCACATGTAAAGCGCCTGCTTCTAAATTCAAAGAACAGAGTGCAGATGGTAATTATGCATCTGAGCATGTCATTGGCATTGCAAAAGATGTTGAAGAAGATATAAAAAAAGATCTTCTTGCCAATTTTAATGGCGAGTGTTGCGAGGTTGGTATGTATCTTGCCATGTCGCGCCAGGCCGACCGCGAAGGTTATCCGGAGATTGCTGAAGCTTTCAAACGTTATGCTTTTGAAGAAGCTGAACATGCTTCGCGGTTTGCAGAGCTTTTGGGTGATGTGCTAACCAGCAGTACCAAAAAGAATCTTGAGATGCGTGCTTCGGCAGAGCATGGAGCGTGCGAAGGAAAAACTTCTCTTGCGAAACTTGCAAAAGAGCGCGGTTATGATGCGATCCACGACACGGTTCACGAAATGGCCAAAGATGAAGCGCGTCACGGTTCCGGTTTCAAGGGACTTTTGAAGCGTTATTTCTCTTAAACGTTAAAAAGAGGGGAGGCCGGTTCGTCCCCCCTCTTTTTTGAAGCACCCCCGAATCCTTTTCCAGAATAATTTCATAGGTGCATAAATGTGGTGTAAACTCAGATTTTTTATATTACTTTTTATAAACATTGTTTGCGTAATGCTGCTTTTGTCCGGCTGTGAGCGAAAGCTGGGCTGGGGTGTACTCCTATGGGCAAATGAAGAAGCGGGAATTCCTTCGGGGGCGATACTTCCAGTTTACATCAAATCAAATATCGAAAAAAAATGGATTGCCGGCATACCGCGCGAGTATCGCACGGCAAATTTTACCGAAAATAAAATTGCCATACCTCTGCCTCAACTGGAACTTGCCGGCAGTAAAGGCGCAGCGAAAAAAGTTGCCGGAGAATTTTCCGCATATGCGCTTATCTATGCCGAAACGCTTCAGGATGGGCTTCCTGTCCGTTCAGATCCTGATAATAGCGCATCGCGGGTTTACCGTTTACGCATGGGCGAAGTCATCAAGATTCTTTCACCAGAAAAAGGTGCACCGGCAATTTCAACGACCGGCGAGCCGCTTCCTGGCGAATGGTACCGCGTGCTGACAGAAGACGGCACCCGCGGCTATTGCTTTTCATATCGCTTACGCCTTTTTGACCATACGACAGGGCCGCTTAATTTTGCCCAGCAGCAGAACGAACCAGAAGATGACCGTCTTTTGCAAACCGTCCAAACTAAAATCTGGTCGTCCCAGGTGTATGACGATATGCTTTCCAGCAGAAAATTTGATCTTGATGCGTTGACAAAACATTGGCGTTTTTCAACGGGCGAAGACACCGGGATTGCAAATATATATACCACTGATATAGACCGCTCGTTTCAATATGCGGCAATTCGCAGCATAGGTGACCGTTCCTGGCGTTTTGACGGCACTTCACTTACCATGACCCTATTATCCGACACTTTTCTTAAAGTGCAATTTATTGATCATGACGGAATGAACCGCTCCGCAAATTTTGTTGCGCTGCCTGTCCGTATTGATGACCTGATTGTGCAGGAGCAAGCCCGGCGTGATGCCCTTTTTGCAGAGCTCTTTGCCGCCGGGCCGGAGTTCACCAGCGAGATGTTCGGCAAACTTATTCTTACAGAGGATGCCGACTTCTTTTGGGAAGGATTTGATCCACTCATTCCCGATTATATCCCAGTTTCCGCTTTGGGGCGTGGTAAAGTAGAAATCCGCTGGAACTTAAGTGATGAACTTGCTGAATACTATACCGGCGTTGTATCATTCCGCTTTAAAACAATTGGCAGCACAGACCGCGATGTATCTTTTCTTTACAAGATAGGAAGTGAAACTGGAGCATCCGGCGTTGTAAGTTTTGAATACCTCTCTCCTGAACATATAAAAGATGCGCTGGTTACTGGGAAAGATGAAACGCCTTTTATCATTTACTTTTTTAAGGTTCCTTAACAATGAAAACTCCACGCACATATATTTATTTGTCTTTTAAACGGAAGAGCTCCATTCTGCCGGTTGCTGCGAAACTCATCTTCATAGTGATGTTGCTCAGCACCGGCACCCTCTTTGCGATAAATAATGATATGCCTTTTGACGACTCGGTTGCACAAGTTAAAAACAAGCCTCCGCCTCTTCCGCCGCAGGAGGGCGAAAAAATAAAAGCTATCCGCTACCTATCTGTAAGCGCTACAACCATACCGGAAGTGATGCTTTCGCTTACGCATGAATGGGATGTTCCTGTTTTGCGGGGGAACACGCCTTTTACCAAAGATAATAATATTAAGCCTCTGCTGCGCTTTGATTTTATGCCGGTAGGAATAGATATTACCGCAGAAGCAACCTTAACGCCTATTGCCTTTTTACAGGTAATTGCCGGTCTTAAAATAGGAAGTGGCTGGTCACTTGGTAAAGGCTATTGGGGTATAGGAATAAGTTCTGCGGATGAACGGGGAAGGCTTATTGTTGACAGCCACCCATTTTCAGGAATTATCACCAAACAATGGTTGGGCGGTGCATTGCAAGCAGATCTTGCCGCGCTTATTCCCGGCAAATGGACGCATATTGTTTTTAGAACGTATCATGAAATTGGCAATACATGGTTTAGTGCGGCAAAAATGAATGAATCGTGGTATCACGCAAATGATGAAGGAGAAAACAGAAATGGCTTTACCTATCTGGGAAGCTATCTTTTAGGCTACCGGATGCCCATTTTTTTGAATACTATTGGGTTCCGTGCTGACGTGAATACGTATCTTTATGATCTTGCCCAAGATACCTTGTGGGGGGACGATCTGCCTCGCTGGATATTTTCGGTCTTTGCAAATTTTGATATTTTTGATTCGTTTGAAGTTACTGCTGTATGCCAATTTTGGTCTCAGCGGAATTATACCGATCCTTCCTGGCAATCACTCTATTATCGTAATAGACACATAGATCCCAACAACAAGTTAAGCGCGTCTTTTTACCGGCTTGCCTGCATCATTACCTGGCACTTTTAGAAAACAGCATATCAATAATATTGTCCGCTGCTCCTGCAATAAGTTTTTCGGAAAGGTAAGAAGGATCATCAATTTTTGCCTTGAGCTCGGCAATACGGTCGGCGCGGACATCTGTTGTCGAGGAAACAATATCTAGGGCACCAAAAAGCTCGGCTTTTTCTTTTGCCTCAGGGGAAATATGAACAGAATCGCCCGGGGCAGATGCGGCCACGGACTTTGGGCGGTTTACTTCTTTGTTTTGAATCGGCTCTACGGGAGCAATCCTTCCGATTGTCATACCTTCTTCCTCTACTTACCAAAATTATCGGCAAAAAACATGAACAAGTTTAGATTTTTTTTTCATCTGCCTTGTTCCCCGAAACGCACACCGCAAATTCCCCACGAATGTCTTTTCGTTCCGAAAGCAGAGCAAAAACTTCCGCCGCAGTACCCCGGATGAACTCTTCATGGAGCTTCGTCATTTCTCTTCCGGCGCACACAGCACGTGCACTATCTAATTCGGCTAAATCAAACAAAAGCTTAAGAATACGGAATGGAGATTCGTATACCACGAAAACAACTTCCATATCAAGCAGTGTTTTAAGCCGGGTCCTGCGGCGCCCGCTTTTTGGTGATAAAAATCCTTCAAAAACAATTGTTTTGCCAGAAAATCCAGCAACACTCACCAATGTCGAAAACGCTGAAGGGCCGGGAACTGGCACCACAAGATGCCCGTTTGCCGCCGTTTTATGGGCAAGAAGCGCTCCCGGGTCACTTAACGCGGGACTTCCTGCATCAGATACGTAAGCAACATCTTTGCCTTCGTTAAGAACAGCAATAATCTTTGCTGCCGCCGCATCTTCATTGTACGCTCTGCACGAAAGCATGGTAACCCGAATCCCAAGATGTGTCAAGAGGGCTAATGTCCGCCGCGTATCTTCAGCAGCAACAAGCGAAACTTTTTTAAGCGTAGCAATTGCCCGGAGTGTCAAGTCTTCAAGATTACCAATAGGCGTTGCCACCATATAAAGAACGGACATTGTTCAAGTCTAACAGTGCTCCAGTAAAACGAATAGTGGCCGGATCGTTAAGCATTGTTGATTAACCAAGGACAGAGGACTTGACAAAGCGGGGAAAATTTGTGTATGAACTGAATTGGAAGTGTAGAAATAAACTATGAAGCGCCGTGCCAAAACAGCAGAAACTCCTGAACAGGATCAGGATCTTGTACGGTTGCCACCTTTGTTGGGAATACGTCCTGGGGTGTACCTTTCGGTGCTTTACGGGCTTATCATCTTTGTTATTCTGGGGTATCTTTTCATTTTTCCGGGCATTTCCCGTCCAGGCGCTCTGCTGGAAGTTGTAAGTGTGCCGCACGGCGCGGCGGTGCGGATTGATGATGTGTATTATGCGGCAACCCCCGCCCAAATTTTCGCTGATGCGGGTATGCGAACTATTACCGTTGTTTTGCCAGGTTTTGAGTCTTTCAATCAGACAGTTGAAGTAGGGAATCGTGTAATTGCCTCACGGTTTTTCCCCAAAAGCATCAAAATTGACGCGCATCTTACCGAAAAAGCGCCGCTTGCCGCGCTTAAATACCGTGCTGCTGCGTATGCCGCGTGGACTTTCGCCGATGAACCGACAAAAGACCGTCAAATACCACTTGATCTATCCGAAGGAACCTACCAAAGTGCACCTGTCGCAGGCCAAGCACGCCCTTTTCTGGAAGCAGCGGCACGATTTATGGTTACCCGCGCAGCGCTGAAAGACCTGCTTCGTGCTGAATTTATTGCTGTTTCCGGCGGGCAGGTGCCGTCGCCGTTGACGGCGCTTGCGGCAGGACGGGATATTTTTGATTATATGCAACGAAACCCAGCCTTTACGGTGGCGCTTAGCGATATTCTGCCGGAGGGGTACGCGCAAAAACTCAGCGAATCGGCGCTGTTTCCCCAAGTTTGGGCCGACGGCGGTACAAAAAACGCCGCATTTACCGCTCCTCGTGACGGTGCGCCGCTTGCCGTGGCAAATATCTCATTTAGCGCCCGATTCAGTGAAAACACGTACATGCAAAATGGCGGGTTCCAGCACAGCGAAACAGTCGGGCCTCTGTATATCAGTATTGATGAAATTTCCGTAGATGCATGGAAGATGTTTCTTGACGAAAATCCGCGCTGGCGCCTTGAAAACAAAGCCGCCCTTATCGCGGAAAATCTTGTTGATGATAATTATCTTGAGCCGATCGCCTCATTCCCTTCACCAGCGGCGTTTTTTGCGGCAAATAATGCATATCCTGCGCCATCACAATGCGGCGTAAGCTATTATGCCGCAGAAGCTTTTAGCACCTGGCTTAACGGGAAACTCCCCGCCGCGCTGGCCGCCGAATTTGAAGTGCGGCTTCCTACCGAAGCGGAATGGGAATATATGGCAAAATTTTCAGAAGCGAATGTCGCTGCCGCGGCAGTTCCCCGGCACATGACAAGCCGAAACGGATCAGCCGGATTGTGGGAGTGGTGCGTTGATGCCTGGGCGCCGCTTGAATATCTTGCCGCCCCACCGGAAGCAATAAACGCGCTGTCATCACCGGAACGGAGCGTACGCGGCGGTTCCTATGTTAATCAGCCGCAGCTTGTAATTGCGGAAATGCGGGCATCGCTTCCACCACAAAGCTGTTCGCCGTTTACAGGTTTTCGTGTGGTAATTGCCACTAAAAAGACCTTAACACCATCTTCTGGGGCGTAATATGTCCGCCACAAAGCTTGTCGCCAAGAACCGTAAGGCTTACTTTGACTATGCTGTTGATGACACGTATGAGGCTGGCATTGTGCTTGTGGGCACTGAAATAAAGTCTGTGCGCGATGGGCGCATATCGTTTCCTGATGCATGGGCGGAAATTGTGCAGAATGAAGTCTGGCTTAATCAACTACAGATTGCAGAAAATCCATTTTCGTCAATTTTCAATCATGATCCGCTGCGCAAAAAAAAACTTTTACTGCATAAAGAGGAAATTAAACGGCTTAAGCGCAAGGTCGAAGAAAAGGGCTATACATTGATACCACTTTCTTTTTATCTTAAAAATGGTCGTGTCAAAGTTGAACTGGGCGTTTGTAAAGGTAAAAAAAGTTACGATAAACGTGCCGGCATCCGTGAACGCGACCTTCAACGGGATACTGAACGCGAATTTAGACGGGAGTTCACATGATGATAAAAATGATGTTCGGCCTGATTCAGAAACTGCCCCGGAGTCTCTCTGCTGTGTTCTGGCTTGCAGCAAGTATTCTGTATGCAGATGATGCTGATATTCGTATTCGTGTTGAACCGTTTACCGTTGTTGATATTGAAGCTGACGAAGGGCGCCTTATAGAATCGCTTGTTACATCGTACATCGCCGATATGGACGGCGTGGAACTGCTTACTGGTGATATGGAGCACGATTTGTATGTGTTAAGTGGCAGCGTCACGTTGGAAAATGATAATCATGTGCTGCGGCTTAGCCTTGATGCCCCCAACAAAGCCCGCAGACAAAATCATGCTTACATGTATAAAAACGCCGGCGAGCTTGCCCTTAATATTCGCTCGATTATTGAAGAATATTTCCCAAAAACAGTGCAAATTGCCGCGCTTCATACGGTGGAAGGGGCACTGCAACTTACCCAACGCGCCATCCAGGGAAGCTGGCAGGGAACGTCTGGGGTTGAGTTTGCCCGGTTTTCACCTGCAGGGCGGGGGTTGGTGTTTTTTTCATCAGGCGCGAATATGGAAATAAATTGGCAAATCGAAGAAAACTTGCTGATTATCACGCAAGTTTCTCCGCAAAATTACCGGTATTATTATCCGTTGCCGGAATCGGCTGCCCGCGAACTTGCCGCCGAAGCAAAGCCTATGATCTGGCGGCTTGCCCTTTTTGAGCAAGGGACGATCTTGCGGGGGACGTGGACGGCAAGCAGCGCGGAATTTGGCCAGGACAAAAAGATGTCTCAAGTTGTTCATGGCAAAGCAGCACCAGCGCAATGGAAGCGGATTTCCCCATAGCCCACGGGATCAGCGAATTCTGAAAATCATTTTAACAAACCGGTCTTTTGTAAGTAAAAGAAGTATAATTCCTGCGGCGGCGAAGATCAGGGCGCTTGCTATACAGGGCAATACAAGGTGTAAAAGCCTTGAATCCGTGTGAACAGAGAAAAAGTGAAAGAGGCGGGGAGTAAGGAGCCGTACGGGTATCATGGCAAGTAGTGAAAAAATCAGGATTTTAACACTGTATCCAAGGGAATTGCACACAATACCGGAAACCGTGATTTCAGGATTTTTTTTCAGGAAGAAGAATAAAAGAACGGTATTAACCGCCCCGGCAGCAGACAGGGCAAGTGCGATTCCGCTGCCGGCCATTACCCGGACAAGGACAACGGCCAGCACAATATTCACAGCAAACGAAACAATCCCGGCAATTGTCGGCGAGAGCGAGTCGTTTTGTGCGTAGAACGCCGGGGCAAGTATTCGATTAAGCGCAATAAAAAACAAGCCGGCAATATGGAAGGTAAATGCCCGTACCGTCAGCATGACAGATTCTTCATCAAATTTACGGGTTTGGAAAAGAAGCCGGATAAGCGTTTCGCTGTGCTCCAGTGAAAAAAAAGTTACCGGCAGAGTGATAAGCGCAATAATCGCAATGGCATCACCAAGACGTTTATTGTAAACATTCCAATTTGCCGTTTTTGCTTCTTCAGCAAGCTGTGGCAGCAAGACGGTGCCAATGGAAACGGCAAATACACCAAGTATCAATTCCTGAAGACGCAGCGAGTATTGCAAACTGGAAACGACCCCTACACCGGCTTTCCCCGCCAGAGCCGTAGAGACAATATCATTTAATTGATATGCGGCCATGCCGATGATAGTCGGGCCGATAAGCCGCAAAACCTTTTGTGTGCCTGGATTAAGAAAAGCCTTCTTCAAGTTTATCCAGCGAAATGAGAATCCCCTTTTTAGCACAAATGGAAACTGAATAAGCGCTTCCAGAAGGCCGCCGGCAAAGATTCCTGTTGCCATTGCACGGGCTGGATTATCAAACAGCGGAGTTAAAAGCCAGGCGGCGGCAATAGTGGCGATATTAAGAAGTATTGGCGCAAGGGCGGAAGGAACAAAGCTGTGTACGCTGTTCAGTATGCCCTGAAAAAAAGCGGCAATCGAAATAAAAAATAGATAGGGGAACATAATTCGGGTAAGCAGCGCCGTTTCCTCCTGCGCACTGATGCCGAAATGGGGAACGATGAGTGGGGCGCACACGATACCCAGTACAACGGCTGAGGACACGACAAAGCTTAAAAATGTCCAAAACGAGGATAAAAATTCCCGCGTTTCCTGATAATCATCATGGATTAGGTATTCTTTAAATGTTGGAATGAATGCGACGGCTATCGAACCTTCTGCAAAAAGGCGGCGAAACAGGTTGGGTACTAAAAACGCAACGGAAAATGCATCAGAAAGAGCGCTGGTGCCAAGGAGCGCCGCCTTAGTCATTTCTCGAACAAGACCGAGGATACGCGAAATCAGCGTAAAGCCAGAGAGCAAGGAACCTGAACGGAGCAAAGAACGCCGAAGTGCCATTCTGTATACTTGCAAAAAGATGGCGCTTTTTCAATACTCAATCTGATGATACCATCTGCCGGCGTTCCACCCACAGTTAAAAAAAATGCCGCATTAGCGCGGCTTGCCTTGCTTACCGGCGAGGCGGCACTTGATGCGTTGGGAAAAGAACATGTAATGATATTCGGTCTGGGCGGTGTTGGCAGTTGGTGTGCCGAAGCACTTGTCAGGTCTGGCGTGCGTATCCTTACTATTGTTGATTCTGACCAAATCTGTGTTACCAACATTAACCGGCAGATTCAAGCGCTGCCTGGTACGATTGGATGTTATAAGGCTGATGTGTTGCGGCAGCGCCTGCTCGAGATAAATCCCGACTGTGAAGTGACGGCTTTGCGGTGCGCTTTTACTGCAGAAAATGCGCAAACGTTTAATTTTGATCAGGCGGCCTACGTAATTGATGCGATTGACAGCCTTTCATGCAAAATAGCCCTTATCGAAACGAGCATACTGGCGGGAAAAACGCTCTATTCATCAATGGGAATGGCGTGCAAGCTTGATCCAACGCGCCTTGCCGTCGCCAATATATGGAATACGCACGGCTGTTCACTGGCGCGGCTTGTGCGGCAGGAGCTTCGGAAACGGCGTTTTTCCGGCCATTTTACCACTGTTTACAGCACGGAAAAACTCCCCAACCGGACAGAAATAGTTTCGGCCTGCGGCAACACCCTGTGTTTGTGCCCGCACAACCGCGATGCTGCCACGCCAGACTGGTGTGCATCGAAAAAAGTAATTAACGGCAGTTCGGTAACCGTAACGGCAGCGGCGGGGATGACGCTCGCTTCGCTAGTCCTTCAAGATGTGGTTAAACGGTATGGCTGAACGGTTTTTCCGGCAAACCAGTGCACCGCGCATTGTACAAAAACTGGTAACCAAGGCCGTACTCGAACACAATTTGATTGAGGATGGCGACCGGATTCTCATTGCTGTATCGGGAGGGAAAGATTCATCAGTACTTGCCTGGGCTCTTTCATCGATACGGCAGGCGGTAAAAAAACGCTATGAATTGTTCGCGCTGCATATTTCGTCTGATTTTTGCAGTTGTTGTAAAAAAACGGAACTTGCCCGGAATCTTGAATCGTGGGGAATTCCTTTTGATGATCTCTTCGTGCCTGTAATAGGCCGCTTAAAACCGGGTGAAAAGATGAACTGCTACTGGTGCTCAACACAGCGCCGGGCAGAGCTTCTTGCTTATGCGGTGCAGAAAAATTGTACCAAAATTGCGCTGGGGCATCATCTTGATGATATTCTGGAAACATGGTTTATGAATATTACAGCGGCAGGCAAGCTGAGCGGAATGCCGGTGCGGCTTGCCTATCGTAAATATCCGGTTACCCTGATTCGTCCGCTTGCCTGCCTTGAAGAACGCCAGGTGATAGCCTGCGCTGACGCTGTAGGACTTCTTAAAGCGGCGTGCACTTGTCCCTACGGCCGGAATTCCCAGCGTATGTCTATTCGAAAGCGTGTTGCCGCTTTAACAGATGGCAGTGGAGCCGTTAAGCGGCGCATCTACCAGGCCTTGACGCAGACAAATGTTCGTAATATAGTGGAAGTATAATAAGGAGTGTTCTTATGAATAAATTTGAAGTAATTCATCCTGTAGAGGGTAATATACCCCCCCC
>JAITHM010000043.1 GCA_031279965.1 Spirochaetaceae bacterium | reverse complement strand
GACGCGCAAAACCCTGCGGCGAAAGAATCAACCGCACAGGCAAAACCAGTCTTGAAAAGCCCTCTGTTTCCCATATTGTTTCATCTTACCAACTCCCAATCTTTTTGTCAAGCGGGGGGGACAGTGGGCAGTGGACAGTGGGCAGTGGACAGTGGGCAGTGGGCAGTGGGTAGTGGGTAGTGGGTAGTTTTTCGGGGCGGGATATGTTAGCTATCGGCGCGGGCTGCGCTAGGCAACATATACCGGTCAGCCGCTGTTCACTGTCCACTGTCCACTGCCCACTGTTCACTGAATGGGGTGCAAACAATTCAGCGTTCCTGTGAGTATACTGTAAAGTTTCTTTAAAAAGCTGTCGAAACTTTAAAGGGAAACTATTTATGATACAAATACTTTTTTCGATAAAATTTTATTCGCAGCTTCGCAGAACGCGGCCTTTGATTTACGAAGCGCTCGAAAAAACGATAATTTCCAGCGCACAGGCGGCAGGTGGAACAACACGGCATACGTTTCATTGTATTGTCGCCGATTTTAACGAAACCGCAATGGGTTTTTGGATTGATATTCTTTCATGTATCGAAGCTGTAAACCGTGCTATACATAAAATAGCAAATGAACTTTACGGTTATATCTGCGTGATAAGCACCTTTAATGATGATGACGAAATCCCAACCGTGCTTCGTGCAATTCCACCTGACGGCAAAACAAGCGGCATCTGGTGTTCTCCTTCTGCACAAAGCGCGCTTGAATATTTCGCGTTCTTTGGCGTAAACCGGAAAGAAGTATTTCTTAATAACGAAACAGAGCAATATACCGAACTTGAAGTTATACGCCTTGAAAACAGGGCGGAAAAAACCGTTTCAACTTACGATAAAGTACGTACAGAACTTGCTGTTAATCCTTTGTGTCATGCCCTTGTTGTAGGGCATGAATATACCGGCAAACGGGAAAGTCTGCGCCGCTTTTGTGAAGAGTATATGGGTGATGCAATTCCATTGCGCATCCGTTTTGGCGCAGGCGGCAGAGGCATAAGCGGTATTGTTGATGCGTGGTCAATAGCACTTCGTGAATTTTGCAACAGGCAGAATATTTCGTTAAGTGATGAAATGCTGTTCCTTGAAGAATCACTTGCCCGTGAACGGTTACGAACAGAATACTCAAAATACACATTGCAAAAAGCCCGTCAGTTTTTCAATCTGCTGTTAAGCGGCTATTGCGAAGCTGCTGAACATACTGCTATGCATGCTGTCGTCATACTGGAGAACATCCAGTATGCTGATGCAAATACTCGTGAGATTATTCTTGAAACACTCGAAGAAAAATCCAAACAATATAAGATAGCACTCTATGGAACATGTTCTTCACCTCATATACCTGTTGAATTTATTCCGGTATTCACCACAATTATCGACTGCACAGAAGAAACACCGCTTCTTTTTGCACAGGCAGATATAAGTCCAAGCCTTTGGGAAACAGCTTATGCGTGCAAACTGTTTTACCGGTATTTTCCACCGGATACATTCGTTAGTTTATTTGAAGAACAAGGAAAGACCCGGCAGATAATTAACCGCACGATGGAACTGCTCATTCAAAATAAAATTATCCGTTCGCGGGAAAATCCTGAACCTGCACTTACCGGCTTTGTGGAAGGCGTTGAAGAATTACTTGGTGAACGCTGTGCATACATACGTTCACTGGTAAAAAATACGCTGCTTTCACGGCTTGCCGCAGGTAAAATAGCCGCATGCTATCAATTGCTTGAAGCACTGCATGAACTTGGCGGCGGTATTTCGGATGAGCTTGCTCTTGAAGCGCTCCGTTCAGATATAATTAATGGAACGTATAGCGCTATAGAGGAAGCTATTGCCAATAATAGTTTTAGCAAGGTTGTGGGAGAGGAACGTGCTCCAGCGCTCTATTATTGTTATAAAACACTGGGATGTCTTTTATTTTCAAATGCTGATGAAATACGTGAAATTTTCAGAACACTGCTGCCGGAAAATTCATCAGTAAATATTTATAAATCGCAGATTTTAACTATTGAAGCATCATATAAAATGGGATTGCATGATACAGCGTCGGCACTTTCCGCGATAAAAGAATCGATGGTGATTAGTCAAAACAGCGGAAAGCGGCCCAAGATTGCCCAGGTATACCGGATATTTTCGCTTATAAATCTTTCCAAACGTGAATTAAGTGACGCGCTTGATTATCTTTCGTTTGCGATTGACGATGCGGAAAAAAGCAAAGATCAGGAAGAACTTACTGTCTCTGCATATTATGCAGCAAATGCACATTTTATTTACGGTAATATTTCCAAAGCAGAACGCCTTATTAAACAGGCTGAACAAACTGCGCGGCTTGCCGGACGTATAGAATGGGCGCTTCGTGCTCAATTTGTACTAGGACGATTTTATTTTGAAATGGGCAAATACCAAACTGCACTTTCCATATTTAAGCCCATGCTTGAAAATGCCGCCGGCGATGCTTCTAACGCATTTATGGCAACTCTGGATGCATGGGTATTCAGAACAGAACTGTATCTTTATGAATGTCTGCCGGAAAAACCGCCGGCGCTTAATGCAGACGGCAGACTTTTTGAACTGGAAGCATCGTATCTTATAGGTGATTATAAAAAAACTGCTGAGCTGGCAGAAGATTTTTTGCAAAATTTGCCGGAAGAAAATTTTCTGTTTCTTGAACAGCCTGATTGGGAAAGCGGATTCTCGCAGTGCGAGCTGCTTGAATTTACGCCAAATGAATTTTGGTCGCGGATGTGTACGGTGTGGCGTTCACTTGCCATGTGCCGTTTGAAGGGAGTTCCCAATGATGAAGCAATCTTTTCAATGTCAAAAATTATGCGCGATGAACGATTCAACGACTTTGATCCCAATGCGCCATTTTATTTTTTTGCCAATTACCGCGTATTAAATGAATCAAGTTCGTCGGAAGTAGACCGCAACACCGCTATCAGTATGGCATTTAAACGCCTGCAGCGCCGCGCAGGCCGCATTGATGATATAACAACTCGCCGTACTTTTCTTGCTAATCAGTATTGGAATAAAATCCTTTTTAATACCGCAAAGGATTATAAACTTATATAGCGATGTGTTGTTTTATCGAAGGCATTGATACAACATGGACGGCCGCGCTTGCAAAACGCCGTATCAATGAGCCTACAGCAATACAGCGTCTTGTCATTCCCCGGATACTTGCCCGCGAAAATGTTTTTTTTCGTTCCGCAACAGGAACCGGTAAAACATTTGCTTACATGCTGCCGCTTCTTCAGCATCTTGCGGCCGAGCAAACACTTTTTACGCCGCAGGTAATTATACTTGCTCCCACAATTGAACTTGCCGCTCAAATTAAACATGAATTTGATTTTCTTACAGCCGGACAAAAATTAAAGGCGCACCTTCTTGCCGGAGGCGCAAACATTGTCCGGCAGCGGCGCGAACTTAAAACTGAAAAACATCCTATTATTATCGCAACGCCGAAACGAGTTCTTCAGCTTGTTGAAGAACGCAAGTTGAATCTTACGCATCTTTGTTATCTTGTGCTCGACGAGGCAGACCGTTTTATAGCCCGTGACCACATTGATATTACCCGTGATTTTTTGCGCTGTTTACGGGAAGAATGCCGCATCATTGCCTGTTCAGCAACGCTTTCTGTGCAGATATATGACAAACTGCGGGAACTTACCGGTGCTCAGGGTGCTTTTATTGAAACCGGTGAACAAGAAATTTTGCGGAACGCAATTGAACATTTGGCAGTTTGGAGTGAAGGACGGCAAAAACGATCGGCGCTCCGGTCATTGATTGCGGCGCTTCATGCACAGCGTATTCTTGTATTTGCTTCGGCATCCACCGATGTACGCGTGATCACAGCAGATTTGCAGTATCATAAAATTAAAGCACGGAGCCTTTCTGGTAGTGAAACCAAGCAAGACCGTATGCGCGCCCTCGACAGCTTCCGGCGCGGACAAGTTCATGTGCTTGTCTCAAGCGATCTTGCTGCGCGGGGTATTGATATACCGGATATAACCCATGTGGTATGTACAGATGTTCCCGAATCTGCCGATGTATATATTCATCGTGCGGGACGTACCGCCCGTTGCGGAAAGCGCGGAACCTGCATCAGTGTTGGCGATGAATGGGAATTGCGGCGGCTTGCCGCACTTGAAAAGAAACTGAAAATTATCATTTATCCCAAAGTGCTTTTTAGCGGCCGCCTCTATGCCCCCGGTGAATTGGGCTATCCAGAGGCTGATCCGGCAGTCTCGCATGAACCGGTATAAAGACGGTGGTCGCCGCGGCTCATGTTGGGGACAAAGCCAAAGCGCGTAATGCGCCGCTCCATGCAGAAGCGGCATTCGGCGGCCTCGTCCCCGGTGCAAATCTTGCCGTCATAGAGCGCGTAGAGCTTTCGCACCGCCACAGGAGAGAGGTTCGGCATCACCACATTCGCCCCGGCGCGAAGACCGCGCTCCCGCCCCTCGCCGGAAAGCGTCCCCAGCGCCGTCGTCGCCGGAATCAGCGCGTCGGGAAGGAGGAGGCGGCTTAACGCGACAAGGCGGAGCGTCTGCTCGAGAGATCCCGCCGGATACGCGGCAAACGGCGTGCCGCTCTGCGGGATAAAAGGCCCGATGCCGACCATGTGCGGCGCTAACGCCTCGATAAAGCGCAGGTCTTCAAGCAGGTTTTCCGGCGTCTGAAACGGCGTTC